>JAZOQT010000044.1:0-13485 GCA_045656245.1 Faecousia sp. | reverse complement strand
ACAGGGTTTGACTGCTGGTTTCCCCGTGAAGCTGAATGCACATATCCAGATATTCCCGGAACAGGGGCAGAGCCTCCGCGTATTGCTTGCAACGGGCCAGAGAAATTGCCAGACGGGTAATGCTGTAGGCAATTTCTGTTTGATTATTGGGGCTGGCCTCCCGGACGAGACGCAGATGCTCCTGACCCAGCGCAATGGCTTCCCGGTCGCGACCCAGATACCGCAATGTGATAACCACATTGCGCATCGTCTGCAAGGTTTCAGCGTGGGTATCTCCCAATACCTGCTTGCGCAGTTCAAAGCATTTTTCGTACAGGGGCAGGGCCCGGTCGTACTGCTTCAGCTGATTGTGGGTTGCCGCCAGGTCGTTCATGGCGTACAGGGTTTGGGTATGGGTTTCTCCGAATACCTGGATACACAAATCCAGATGCTTTTTGTGTAGGGGCAGGGCTTCCTCAAATTGCTTGCAAAAGACCAGCGCGTTTGCCAGACGGCCCAGAGAATAGGCGATTTCTGTCTGGTTGTCGGGATAGGTTTCGGAGAGAATACGCAGGTGCTCCCGGCCCAGCTGAACCGCTTCTTCATGGCGACCCAGATACCGCAATGTGATAACCACATTGCGCATCGTCAGCAAGGTGTCGGCGTGGGTTTCTCCCAATGCCTGCTTGCGCAGTGCAAAGCATTTTTCGTACAGGGGCAGGGCCTGGTCGTGCTGCTTCAGCTGATTGTGGGTTGCCGCCAGGTCGTTCATGGCGTACAGGGTTTGGTTGCTGGTTTCGCCATATAACTGCAGGCACAAATCAAAAAGCTGTTGGGCAAAGGAAAGGGCTTCGTCGGGCTTGCTTCGAATACGCAGACAACGCGCCAGCATATTCAGCGGACGCACCTGAAGCTCCCGCCGGTCCTCCGGCCGCTGCATCAGCGCGTCAAGCTCTGCCCGGAACAGCTGTTCCGCTTCTTCATATTCTGCGTTGCGGAACAGGGACATCGCCAGATTTTCCATAGAACGCAATCTGCTTGGGTGGGTGTCCTTCAGAGTTTGGCTACGCAGCGCCAGACACTCCCGTTCCATAGCGATGGCTTCGGCGTATTTCCCGACCCTGCGCAGGGCAATGGCCATATTGTTCATGGAAGAAAGGATGAAGGGGTGATTGGCAGGCAGGGTTTCCTGTCGCAGCTGCAAACACTTTTCGTACATCGCAAAGCTTTCTTCCTGCCGTCCCATCTGCTGCAGTGTGCCGGCCAGATTGTTCATGGCAATCAGTGTGTCGGGGTGGAGTTCGCCCCAGAATTTGGTGCGGATATCCAGGCATTTTTCTTCCAGGTTCAGCGCCTCATGATAATTCTTTTGCAGCTTCAGTGAAAGGGCCAGGTTGTTCATAGAGTCCAGGGTGCGGGGGTGGTATTCTCCAAAATGTTCCCTGTGATAGGTCAAACATTTTTCATGGGCCTGGTAGGATTCATCGTATTTTCCCATACGCCGCAGGGTGTTTCCCAGACTGTTCAAGGTTCGCATGGTGGCGGGGTCTTCGGCGCCAAACAGCTTGGTCCGGATTTCCAGGCTTCTTTGCTGCAGAGCATAGGCCTCCTCGTCTTCTCCCAGATTCCCCAAAACGGTGGCCAGGTTGTTCAGGGAGCGGGCGGTTTCGGCGTGCTCTTCCCCAAGGCACCGGATTCGAATTTCCAGACATTCCCTGTGCAGAGTGCAGGCTTCCTCGTATCTGCCGAGGCTTTGCAGGTCAGAGGCCACGCTGTTCATGGCTTTCAGAGTTTTGGCATCTTCCGGACCCAGAAGCCGCGAGCGGCTTTCATAGGCAGCCTGGTCCATTGCCAGGGCCTCCTCATACTTGCCCAGATAGGCCAGCGCGGCGCCCAAGGCCAATTGGGCATCAGCGGTCAGGGGCTCCAGATTTTTTGCCTTGGCTTCTTCGAATACGGCGTTGGCAATGTCGTAGGCGGACTGGTAGTGGCCCTGGGTTAAATGGAGGGAGGACAGCGTCAAGCGGGCGGAGAGGTACTGCTGAATGTGTTCATTGCCCAGTGCGCCCCAGATTTGCACAGTTCGCTCCTGCCAGATGATGGCGTCATCGTAGCGGATTTTGTCCCGCATGAGGTTGGCATGGTCCTGCAGGCGTTTTGCCAAAGCTTCGCTGCCCCAGGCGGTGTCCGCGGCGGTATAGGCGGCGCTCAAGGCGTCCTCGTCGTGGGGATTTTCTTCCAGATAGGACAAAAGAGCATCCCGCAGCTGCTGGTTCATGTGTTCAGACATGCGCAGGCGCAGGGCGTGGGCGATGACCTTGTGCATACTGAAGGCGTCCTGCCGGTCAACGTCCTGACGAATGTAGGTCAGGGCCATAATCTGCTGGAATTGGGTGCCGGATGTGCGGGGAATGGGCAGGCGCATTTTCTCCACCACATAGTCATACAGCGCATAGCTCCAATGCCCCATGGCCGACAGCACAAACAGGGTATCCTGCTGCTCCTCGGGGACATATTTGATGTACCGGTCAATCAATTCCTGCCAGGTAGAACCGAAGTCATCGGCGGTGATTTCCCGATTGATTCCGGAGGATTTCAGGTTTTCGTATTGGGTTACGCACAGGTCCAGGAACAGGGGCTGACCGTCGGTCAGCTGATACAGACTGTCCCGCAGGGACTCGCTTTCGATGCCACAGCTGAGCAAAAATGCCTTGCTGTCAGGCTTACTAAGCTCGCTGACGGAGTGGGATTCAATAAAATCTCCTGTTTTCCAGAAGGATCCTTCCTTGTCTGCCCACTGCAGGCTGTTGCGGCCTGCTACGGTGAATACGGCGTTACACAGGCGGTGAATCAAACCGCCGTTACCCTGCAGCCACCGATCCGAGTCCACAATGCCGTGGACACCCTCGCCATCGTTAACCAGCTGCTCGTAGCCATCCAAAAATACCAGAATCAGGGGCAGGCGCATGGCGTTAACATCTTCTGCAAAGTACGAGGGCAAATGCTGCATCAGCTCCCGGGCGTCCATATCCCGCATTTGTCCGGCCTTCTGGTTCAGGGCGCTTTTTCGCCCGGTGAGGGCCGTTGCCAGCTCCTCGCCTGCCCGGGCGATGCCCTTCAGCACGAAAGATGCCATGGGCAGGCCTGTGGCTTCTCCCGCGATTTCCAGTACCGCCGACAGCACCGGGTTGTCCGTCAGGTGCTTTTTGTTCTGCTCCATGGGCATTCCGTTTTTCTCGTTGAGCATAAACAGGGCCAAGTCGAACAGGGGGAAGCAGTCTTTTTTGGTGTGGGCCACGATTTGATTGCGGAAAACCTGCAAGGTTTCCAGCATGCCCCGGTGCTGCTCCAGCTCATAGTCGGCGTGGAGAATTAAGGGCTTGATATTCTGGGGCAGGCGGTCTTTTTGAAAAATATCGTGCTCCCGGATTTCCTTCAGCAGACGGGATTTTCCGATTCCGCCGATGCCGTAGTAGCACATCACGTACCAGCTGGCAAAGTTCTCCTGCAGGGCGCGGTTGACCATCGCAAAATAGGCGCCCCGCAGACCGACCCGGTCGGTAAACTGGCGGGCTGTTTTGGGCAAATCCATTTGGGCAAGGGTATCTACATTGGGCATTGTGTTCCCCTCCTGTCGGTTTTTTCTCTATGATAAATATACCATTTGGGCATTGTCTTTGTCAACAAAAGGGAGGATTTTGTATATATTGCCACAAACTTCCATGGAAGTGTTTTAAGGGTTGAAAAAAAGCGGGAAATAGGTTATAATGTAATAGCCTGTATTCTGGACGTAATATGTCCTGACGGACATAAAAACAGAACCGCGGCGATGTTGTGCGATTTTACGGAGAAAGCCTTTTGGCGCATGCACCGAAACAATAAACAAAGAGGAAAAAGAAATGATGAATAAAAAGAAAAGTGTATCCGGTATAAAAAGCATCATTCGCTTTTTGGAAGGCACGCTGGAAATCGGCATATTGGCAGCGCTTTACTATCTGGTTTGGCGTGAGGGCTACGATGCCGAACTGTTTCCTACCTACTATGGTTACGGAAAATATGTGCTGTGCGGCATTTATGTACTGCTGATGGCGGCGCTGTTTTCCAGCATGGACGGGTTTCGATTTGGATACCTGCGGGTGGCAGAGGGGATTCTCTCCCAGGCCATTGCCGCGTTTATTGCAAATTTTATCACCTATTGGCAGCTTTGTCTCATTGCCAACAAGGTCATCACCCCGGTTCCCATGCTGATACTGATGCTGCTGGACGTTTTGGTGGTGATGGTCTGCACCCTGGGCTACAGCGATTTGTACCACAAAATCTACGTGCCCAAGAATATGGCCATGATTTTGGGCAGAGATGACGCTGTTACCTTAAAATTCAAAATGGAAAGCCGTCCGGACAAGTACCATGTGGCAAAGCTGATTTCCGTGGACGATGGTCTGGAAAGCATCTGCAAGCAGATTGTGGAATATGATGCGGTGATTATCAATGACGTGCCGGCGCAAATCCGCAACGATATTCTGAAATTTTGCTACCGCAACCAAATCCGCACCTATCTGACGCCGAAAATCACAGACATTGTGGTCCGGGGCGGTGGGGAAATCAACCTGTTTGATACCCCCTTGCTGCTGGTGAAGGGCAACGGCCTGACTCCGTTGCAGCGGTTTATAAAGCGGGCCATGGACCTGACGCTGTGCCTGATTGCCATGGTGGTTGCCGCGCCTGTTATGCTGGTGGTGGCACTGGCTATCAAGCTGGAGGACGGCGGCGCGGTGTTTTATAAGCAGGACCGGATTACCCTCAACGGCAAGGTGTTTGCTATCTTAAAATTCCGCAGCATGATTGAAGATGCGGAAAAAGAGGGCTTTGCCATTCCCGCCACCGGAGAGGACCCCCGCATTACCAAGGTGGGCAGGATTATCCGCGCCTGCAGGGTGGACGAGCTGCCTCAGCTGCTGAATATCATCAAGGGTGATATGAGCATCGTCGGCCCCCGTCCGGAACGGGTGGAGCACATGGAAAAATACGGAAGGGAAATCCCGGAATTTGACTTCCGTTTGAAGGTTAAGGGCGGCCTGACCGGCTATGCCCAGATTTACGGAAAGTATAATACCTCTCCTTACGACAAGCTGCGGTTGGATATGAAATACATTGAGGACTATTCCTTGATGCTGGATATTAAGCTGATTTTGATGACACTGCGGATTATGCTGCAAAAGGAAAGCACAGAAGGCTTCGAGAAGATTGAAGAAAACAAAAAGCTGGAAGAGCAGGCGCTGGAGCAGATGCACAAGGAGCATGACGGAGCGGTTACCTCCGGCAGTAAGGAAGAATAAAGGAGAATGACAAATGGGTGAAGCGATGCTTGTTACGGTTTTGTCCGTTGCCTACAACAGCGAAAAAACCATAGCAAGAACCATTGAGTCTGTGCTGAATCAGACCTATCCCAATATCGAATATATCATCGTTGACGGCGCTTCCAAGGACAATACCGTGGCGGTGGCAGAGTCCTACCGGGAGCGCTTCGAAGCCCGACCCGGCAGAACCCTGCGGATTATTTCCGAACCGGACCAGGGCATGTATGACGCCCTGAACAAGGGCGCAAGAGCCGCCAACGGTGTCATTGTGGGCAGCATCAACACCGATGACTACTATGAACCCACGGCGGTGGAAACCATGGCCCGGTTCTATGAGCAAACCGGTTATGACATTGCCTGGGGCGATATTATTATTCACAAGCCCACGGGAGATATCCGCAAAAAAGCAGGTTATAGCAAAATCTGGACCTCCCTTGGCTTCTGCCACCCCAGTATGTTTGCCACCAAGCAGATTCTGCTGGAGTTTCCCTATGCCTGCATCAATATGTATGACGATTTTGATTTCGCCACCCGGGTTTTCCTGGCAGGCAAAAATATTCAAACCACAAATGCGTTGATTTCCCACTTCAACTTCGGCGGCATGAGCACCACCAAAAGCTTCAAGGGCATGCTCCGCCGCATTGATATCAAGTACGGCATTTACAGGCGCCATCACATGAGCCCGCTGTACTGGTTTTATTGTGTGGCTATGGAATTTGCAAAATACATTTTGGCGTAAAGAAAGCTTGTAAAACTATCCCATGGGAGGATTTTGCTTTGAATAAGACTACATTCCTGTTTGAACAGCAGTCCTATTTGGATACGCTGACATATTATCAGGAAGTCCTGAATAAAAAGAAGAATACTGTCTGCTGGGATTATGTGATTTTAACGGCCTCCAACGAATCTCAGGCGGAAGCATATCGGGAGCAGATAAACTGGCGGCTGCGCCGGGGACAGCTGCCGGCGGATACGGTGTATCAGGTGCTTGCTGACCCCCAGGGAAAGCGGGTGGGCAGCGGCGGCGCTACCTTTAACGTGCTGCGCTATTTGCGCACCCGGGAGGAAAGCTTTTCCGGCAAGCGTATTCTGGTGATTCACTCCGGCGGAGATTCCAAGCGGATTCCCCAGTACAGCG
Source organism: Faecousia sp. (assembly GCA_045656245.1). Classification (GTDB taxonomy): domain Bacteria; phylum Bacillota; class Clostridia; order Oscillospirales; family Oscillospiraceae; genus Faecousia. Next base: position 7,011 of record JAZOQT010000044.1, on the reverse strand, counting down.
CCTGCGGCAAGCTGTTCAGCCCCGTGCCCAGAATGCTGCCGGAGGGCAGACATTCCACGCTGTTTGATGAGTTTATGATTGGCATGTCCACCGTAGCCCCCCGGATTTCCGAGGGCATGCTGGTTTGCTCCGGGGATGTGCTGCTGCTGTTCAATGCCCTGCAGATTGACTTTTACTCCCAGGGCGCGGCGGCCCTTTCCATTAAGGAAAAGGTGGAAACCGGCTGCCATCATGGCGTATTTTTGAAGGATGAAGCGGGCAATGTGGGGCAGTTTCTCCACAAGCAAACCCAGCAGACGCTGACCCAGCTGGGGGCAGTCAACCGCCACGGCAAGGTGGATATTGACACCGGCGCGGTGATTTTCAGCGCCCAAATGCTGGAGGAGCTGTATGCCCTGATTGCAACGGAAGAGGGCTTTGCGGAATTTGTCAACGAAACCGCAAGAGTTTCCTTCTACGCGGATTTCCTGTATCCGCTGGCATCGGGGTCTACTCTGGAGCAGTTCTACAAGGAACAGCCGGAGGGTGAATTTACCCCCCAGCTTCACAACTGCAGAACCAAGCTGTGGAACGTGCTGCACAAGTACGACATGAAGCTGATTCAGCTTTCACCGGCTTCCTTCATTCACTTCGGCACCACGGCGGAGCTGCTGAAGCTGATGACCGGGGACATTGAGCAGTATTGCTTCCTGGGCTGGTCCCGGACGGTTTGCTCCAATGTGGAAAATCCGGACTACGGCGTGTGCAACAGCTACATTTCCCGCCGCGCGCAGGTAGCGCAGGGGTGCTACGTGGAGGACAGCTATATCCACAGCGGCACCCGGGTAGGTCCGGGAACGATTCTTTCCGGCGTTACCCTCCAGGGAGAAACGATTCCCGGCGGCGTGGTGCTCCACGGTTTGAAGCTGAAAAACGGGAAATTTGTGGTGCGCATCTACGGTGTGCAGGACAATCCCAAGGAAGCCATACTTCTGGGCAAGCCCCTTTCCCAGCCCCTTTGGACGGAAAAGCTGTACCCTGTCTGCGACAGCATTGCCCAGGCGGTGGAGGCCTCCATGGCCGCAGTGTTGGGCGGTCGCCGGGATTTGCCCTACGAGATGCTTTCCCTGCAGGAAAGCTTTGCCCAGGCGGATACCAAAACCATATTGCCCTGGCAGGAGAAAATCAGCGACAAGATCATGGCGGAAAGTATCCTGCAGGCCATTGATGACGGTGTCTCCGTGGAGGAGGTTTGCCGGCAATATACGGAAATCACGCCCAGAACCTGCGGGCATTTGCTTGCCGAGGCGCAGGCCCTTTCCCAGGTTCAGTCGGTTCCGGATTTCGGCAGAAAAATTCGAATTTACTATTATCTGCACCGGCTTACCGGCCAGCAGCAGTATGCGGACGCCTGCTTCACACTGATTTGCGATACCATTTTGGAAAAGGCGGTGGCGGGGGTTCGGTATAACCCCGATTGCCGTATCGTAAGCGAGGAAACCGTGGTGCGGCTGCCTGTCCGGGTGAACTGGGGCGGTGGCTGGTCGGATACGCCTCCTTACTGTATGGAGCATGGTGGCACGGTGCTGAATGCGGCGGTTTCCTTTGACGGGGAGCTGCCCATTGAGGTAACCCTGCGCCGGGTAGAGAAGCAGGCGGTGATTCTGGCTTCTACGGATATTGGAAGCTATCGGGAGTTTACGGACATTGCCCAACTGCAGGACTGCAGCAATCCTCACGACCCCTTTGCTCTACACAAGGCAGCCCTGATTGCCTGCGGCGTGATTCCCGCCCAAGAGGAAATTTCCGTTCCCCAGCTTTGTCAACGGCTGGGTGGCGGCTTTTACATGAATACCCGGGTTGTTAACATTCCCAAGGGCTCCGGTCTGGGTACCAGCTCCATTCTGGCAGGGGCTTGCGTCAAGGCGCTGTGCCAATTTTTGGGGCTTTCCATGGAAAGCAACGAGCTGTACAACCGCGTGCTTTGCATGGAGCAGTTGATGTCCACCGGCGGTGGCTGGCAGGACCAAGTGGGCGGCCTCTGTCCCGGAATTAAAATGGTTACCAGCCGCAGCGGCTTGAAGCAGGAGATTGCCTGCGCAAGCGTGGCGATTTCTCCGGAAACCCTGGAGGAGCTGAATCAGCGGTTTTGTCTGATTTATACCGGCCAGCGGCGTTTGGCGAGGAATCTGCTTCGGGAGGTTGTGGGTAAGTACATTGGCAATGTGCACAGCAGCGCCGATGTGATATACAGGATGCAACGCACCGCGGTGCTGATGCGCTTTGAGCTGGAAAAAGGAAATGTTGACGGATTCGCCCAGCTGCTCAATGCCCACTGGGAGCTGTCCCAGGAGCTGGACAGCGGCTGTACCAACACCTGCATTGACCAGATTTTCCTGTCCATCGAGGATTTGATTGACGGCAAGATGATCTGCGGCGCCGGTGGCGGCGGATTCTTGCAGGTGGTTCTGAAAAAGAACGTGTCCCGTCAGCAGTTGCAGGAGCGGCTGCATGAAGTGTTCGGCGACTCCGGCGTAGATGTTTGGGGTTGCAAGTTTGAATGATAATCCCGCCGGGCGGCTGTCCGGCGCAGGAAACCGGTAAGGAGAATGGAAATGAAAACGATTTCTGTGGCCATGGCAGTGTATAACGGCGCCAAATTTCTGCCGGAGCAGTTGGATTCCATTTTGCGGCAGCTGGAGCCGGAGGACGAATTGGTAATTTCCTACGACAAGTCCACAGACGAAAGCTGGCAAATACTGGCGGAGTATGCCCAAAAGGACGGGAGAATCACGCTTCTGATTAACGATAACCCCGGCGTGATTGGTAATTTCAACAACGCCCTGTCCCACTGCACCAAGGACTATGTGTTCATCTCCGACCAGGATGACCGCTGGGCAGAGAATAAGCGGGAGGCTATGGTCAGCGCTTTTGAAGAAACCGGCGCGGATATGGTTATCCATGACGGGGTGCACATGGACACCCAAGGCGCGGTTATCAGCCAGCCGTTTTTCTCCCTGTTTCGGATTCGCCCTACGGATTCCGCGCTGCGGATTTTTGTCCGGCCCAGATACAGCGGCTGTACCATGGCCTTTAATCAGGCCATCAGGAGCCGCATTTTGCCGCTGCCTGCCAAGGTAGACGGTTACGACACCTGGATTGCCGTTCTCAGCAAGATTTGCGGCAAGGTGGCGTATGTAGACCAATGTCTGCTGTACCACAGACTGCATGACAATAATGTTACCGAGAAATCCCCCCGTCCGTTGTCTGTGAGACTGAAGGGCAGGGCGTATATGCTGTGGCATTTGGTCAAACGGTTATGCCGGATAGAAAGGGGAAAATAATATGACTTTTGCGGCAGCTGTCGTCGTTTACAACACATTCTGTGGCGACAGCCCCACCTGTCAGGCTTTAAAAAAGCTAAATAATCTACCTATTTCCGTGCTGATTTACGACAACAGCACCGCCGATTATGGCAACCGCGCTTACTGTGAAGAAAGCGGTTGGGTATACTTGGGAGGCAACGGAAACCTGGGTATTTCTAAAGCATACAATGCCTGCATTGATTATTTGGCTATGAATGCCTCTGTCGATATACTCTGTCTATTTGACGACGATACACATATTGACCCAATCTATTTCTCTTCTCTTGAACAAGCTTGTCAGGGAGCAAACGAAAAGATTTTTGTTCCTCTCATTTATGCAGCAGGAAAGCTTATATCCCCTTGCCTTTTGGACAATAGCCATCGAGTTACACTCTTTGCTGACGAGCAAGCCGCCCTGTCCTACCAAGGTAATGATCTGTCCGCCATCAACTCCTGTATGGCGATCAGAACCAAGCTGTTTAACGATTTCCGTTATGACGAAAGCATCTTCCTGGACGGCGTGGATCACCATTTTGTGCTGCAAATGCGTAAAACAGGCGAAAAAATCCGAGTCTTCTCCTATAACTGTGACCACGCATTTTCCGGCACAGAAAAGCCCCCGGTCAAATCTGCATTGGTGCGCTTCGGCATCTATGCCAAGGATTACCGCTATATTTTACGCAACGATAACAAATCCTATATTCGCCTTGTAGGTAAGCGGGCATTGCGGCTCACTGCTCAATATCGCACCCTTGCCTTTCTCAAGATCTTCATAAAAACGCATATTATATGCGGAAGGAGTGTAACAACATGACGAAACAAACAGATCTGTTAACGCACCTGCCCGGTTTAATCCCCGGAACACTTGTTTTAGCACTCTCTGCGATCGTCAATCCACTGAATCATTACGTTTCTGCCTTGATGTTGCTGGTTTGTGCGATTTTCCTGTATTTTTATATTGCAGCAGTACCGGCACAACGCAATTGGTGGGATATTAGAGCTGTATTTGCTGCAACCTGGCTAGCCACCATCGGTTTGGCCTCCCTGCGTCTGACCGAATATCAACGGCCTTGGGAAAAAAATACCTGGCTAATTTTGGCCGCAGCCTATGCAGCTTTTTACATCGGCGCCACGATCGGTATTCGGTTCGGCGGTGCGTTGCATACATGGGCAACAAAAAAACGCGGTTTATCCTTGCGTAAATACACTCTTGCTCTGCAAAAAGACCGGCTTTTCTGGATTTGCTTCGGTGTGACCCTGTTCGGACTTGCCTGTTTTGCTGCAAATATAGCTATCCGCGGTTACATTCCCTATTTTGCCAAGGGCGATAACTCCTATTCCAATTTTTATACAAAATTTTACCTCTTTGCTGTAGCTACCACTATGATATCCGGCCTTGATTATTACACGCTGAAAACACAAAAACTTTCCTTTTGGAAAAAAGCATTCCTGTGGTTCAGCATTCTCTATTCCACATTCCTGTTTCCAATGTTAGTGGTGTCCAGAGGTACGTTTTTAACTGCTGCTTTGGCTTTGACAACCGTCGTTTTCTATCTGAACAAAAAGCGTTTTCTTTTATTGGTGCTTAGTGCCATTGTGATTGTTGCATTCTATATGGAAGGCACGGAAGCCCGGGGTTACACAGAACAACAGATGCAGGCCTTCTTTGAACCTTCCGTCATCATTCTCAACGGAGACAAAAACCCCGAGAACACCAATCCCGGTGACACCACTGAAAACACCAACCCCGACAATTCCTCAAATCCAAACTATTTCCAACTTTCAGGCACTGCCGCATTTGCATACTCCTACCTAACCGTCAGTCACGATAACTTTAACGAAGCTGTACGTCTGACAAAAAATTTCACCTATGGCATACGGCAGTTGGAACCTTTCAACGTGATCCTTCGAATAGATTCTTTGGATCAAGCCATAAGTGCCGGTGAATATCATCTAGTACGACCCTACCTTAACACTGTAAATCTGATTGGACACGCCTACTATGATCTTGGCGCATTTGGCGTTGTTCTGTTTATGTTTATTTGGGCCTTCGCCTTTGGTGCGATTCAAACCTTCGCATTAAAAGGTAATGGACCCTTTGCGCTGATGGCTCTTGGTAACACTATGACCCCTGTGACCTTGTGCTGTTTTGCCTCATGGATGAGTGTTTTCTCCCACTGGATGCATTGGGGTTTTGCCTTGATTCTTTTCCTTATCGCAGCAATAAAAAGAACAGAAACCTCTTCTGCGCCGCAATAAATATAAAAGGAGCAACAAAATGAAAGGTATTATCTTAGCCGGCGGTTCCGGCACACGGCTGTATCCCCTGACCCTGGTTACTTCCAAGCAGCTATTGCCTGTCTACGACAAGCCCATGATTTACTACCCCATGTCCACATTGATGCTGGCGGGGATTCGGGATATTCTGATTATCTCCACCCCCACGGACACCCCTCGTTTTCAGGAGCTTTTGGGGGACGGCAGCCGCTACGGCGTGAATTTGAGCTATGCGGTTCAGCCCTCTCCTGACGGACTGGCCCAGGCGTCTCTGATTGGCAAGGAGTTTCTGGGGGATGAGCCCGGGGCTATGGTGCTGGGCGACAATATCTTCTACGGCAACGGCTTCAGCACAATTCTTGCCCGGGCCTGTGAAAATGCCCAGCAGGGCAGAGCCACGGTGTTCGGCTACCATGTCCACGACCCGGAGCGGTTCGGTGTGGTGGAGTTTGACGATGCAGGCAATGCCATTTCCATTGAGGAAAAGCCCAAGCACCCCAAGTCCAACTATGCCGTTACCGGCTTGTACTTCTATCCCAAGGGTGTTTCTGCCATGGCAGAGCAGGTCAAGCCCTCCGCCCGGGGAGAACTGGAAATTACTACCCTCAACGATATGTACCTGCAAAAGGGAGAGTTGAGCGTGGAGCTGCTGGGCAGAGGCTTTGCCTGGCTGGACACCGGTACATTCAAGAGCCTTTTGGAAGCGGCGGAATTTGTGGAAATGAACCAGAGCCGCCAGAACATTCAAATTTCCGCGCCGGAGGAAATTGCCTATGTCAAGGGCTGGATTACCAAGCAGCAGCTGCTGAAGGCGGCAGAGGCCTACGGAAAATCTCCCTACGGCGAGCACCTGCGTCGGGTAGCGGAGGACAAGCTGCGTTTGATTCATCACAATTAAGGAGAGAAAGACTATGACGATTATTGTAACTGGCGGCGCCGGCTTCATCGGCTCCAATTTTGTTTTCCATATGCTGGGCAAGTACCCGGACTATCGGATTATCTGCCTGGACAAGCTGACTTATGCAGGTAACCTGTCCACCCTGGCTCCCGTTATGGATAATCCCAACTTCCGCTTTGTGAAGCTGGATATCTGCGACCGTGAGGGTGTTTACAAGCTGTTTGAAGAAGAGAAGCCCGATGTGGTGGTAAACTTTGCCGCAGAGAGCCATGTGGATCGCTCCATTGAAAATCCCGAGATTTTCCTGCAGACCAACATTCTGGGCACCCAGGTGCTGATGGATGCCTGCCGGAAGTATGGCATTACCCGTTATCATCAGGTTTCCACCGACGAGGTCTACGGCGACCTTCCCCTGGATCGTCCCGACCTGTTCTTCACCGAGGAGACGCCTATTCACACCTCCTCCCCCTACTCCTCCTCCAAAGCTGGCGC
>JAZOQT010000043.1:0-24740 GCA_045656245.1 Faecousia sp. | reverse complement strand
TCCTTTATCCGATTTCCGCGGGAGCTCGTGTTTTCCGGCGCTTTTTCAGCTTGTAAAGCTCCTCTGCCGCCATGCGCACCTTGGCCACGGAGACCGCCTCCTTGGGCAAGCAGAAGTACTGGGCGTCCTTATTGCCGATGCCGATGACATCTCCTATTTCGTACCAGTAATAGTCGGCATACACGCTGTAGTTGGCAATGGGACTTTGGGTATAGGTCAGCTTGCCGTCGCAGCCAGTGAGAGAAAAGCCGTTTTCATCGTGGCGCAGCCGGCCCTCGCCCACCATATAAATGGCCTTGTAGTCTACAAACATACCGATTCTCACATCGGTTTCCAGGCAGTACTTTCCGGATTCCAGTTCCTGCTGCACCTGCTGTCTTTCCCAGCGGTACCAGTCAGGAATGTGGGAAAATTCCGTTTCTCCCTCCACAGCCTCCAGCTGCCCCAGCTCGGTCATATGCCAGACCTTGCCGCAGCTGTGGCAGGAAATATCCGTGCCCTTGCCTTCCATTTGCCCCTCTGCGCCGCAGTGGGGGCATTTGTACAAAATCCGCTCCAAACCGTCTGCCCGGAAAGGCGCGTCAATCACCACGCCGGCTTCCTTCTGCCAGGCAAAATTGTCAAAGGAGAAGGCTTCGTCCAGTATGTCGTCCAGCTCTTTGACGGACTTGGTCTTGAGGTCCTCCTCCGTCAGCAGGCACTTGACATGGGCGCTGACCTTTACCTTGCGCAGCTGCAGCATATTGTAAAGCGGGTCCCGGGCAAAGGCGCCCTGGGTAATCACGGTTACCACCGGAACCCCCAGCTTCTTTAACAGCACGCCCATTTTTCTGGGCAGGGGGGTGGCCGTTCCGTCAAAGGAATAGCTGGCCTCGGGATACATCAGCACGCTGGATTTGTGCTTTTTCAGGGCGTATTCCATGTCCGGAATCAAGGACACATCGCTGACGAATTTCTGGGTGGAAATGCACCCCAAAATCCGCATCAGCGGCCCTAAAATGCCCACAAAGCCGTCGGTGGCGCACACAAAGCTCAGCTTCCGCCGGGGATAGAAAATGCCGTAGGCCAGCTTCATATCCGTAAAGCTGCTGTGGTTCATAAGAATCAGGCAGGGCTTGTCCTTCACCTGCTCCATACCCTCTTCTGTGTAGGAAAACTTGGTTTTCATCAGAGTGGGAACGCACAGCAGCCGCACCAGGGACGACAGCAGAAAGCTGGGGTTTCTGGGCTTGCGGCGCTTCCATCTGGGCAGGGCCGCGACCTGCTCATAGGGTTTTTCCACGGTGTTGATTTTCATAGCTTTCTTCTCTTTCCTTTAATGTCTGCTTCAGTTTATCATAGCCCAGGAAAATTTGCAACCGGTTCTACCCATTTTGATGCCCGCATAGACTTTTTGCAGGAGGGATTTGACATGGCCCAAGAAATGATTCAGCTGCCCCATACACTGACCCTGCAGGAGCGAAACCGGCTCTGCGTAACCGGCGTCAGCGAGGTGGTCAGCTTTGACGAAAACGCGGTGATTCTCCACACAAGCCTGGGAACCTTGACCATTCAGGGACAGCAGCTGCAGCTGAAGCAGCTTTCTCTGGACGGCGGGCAGGTAGCGGTGGACGGCAGCATAGCCTCCCTTGTTTACGAGGAGCTCCCCAGTGCCGGCGGCTGGCTGCGCCGGCTGTTGGGTTGACGCCCCCCACATTAGCCGCCGGCCGGTTTGCCTGGGCCTGCCTCCTGGGTATGGCCCTGGGGCTGTATTACGGCTTTTTGCGCCCCCTGCGCCCCAAATACACCACCCTCAGCGATGTGCTGTTTCTTCCGGCGGCGTTTTTTGCCTGGCTGTATTTGGGCTTTGAACTGTGCCGCGGGGATCTGCGGCTGGGGTACACCGCCGCCCTGGCTGTGGGCGGTTTTTTCTGGGATTGTACCGCCGGCAGGCTTTTACGGCCGGTTTTTGTCGGGTTCTGGCAAGGGATTTTCCGCTTTTCCGCCGGGATTGCCCAGCCGGTGAAAAAATTTTTTAAAAAATGGGGGGAAATTTCAAAAAATCTATTGGCAGACGGAAAAAAATCGGCTACAATAGCATGGGGTAGGTTGTTTCCCCCAAATGCAGACAAAGGAGGGCCCCGTTATGGGAAAGCTTCGCTCTTTTCTGAAACGGCTGCAACCGGTTTACCGTCGCAGCAGCACCTTGACCAAGACCGTGGTGATTACCGCTATCGCACTGTCTATGGCGGCCCTGCTGACACTGCAGCTGGCCATCACCGCCACACAAAAGCGGTACGAAGAGCAAAAGGATCAGGCGGCGCAGCTGGAGCAGGAAAACAACCAACTGGAACAAAACATTGACAATCTGGGCTCTGCCGACAGTGTGGACCAAATTGCCAAGGACGAATTGGGCCTTGTTCCCACAGATGCCGTCATTATTTCCCCTGAGGAGTAAGATATTTATTTTGGAGGAAGCTAATCACACTATGGAGTTTACCGTCGGAACCATTTTAGAAGGCAAAGTTAAAACCATCACCAATTTCGGCGCATTTGTTGCCCTGCCGGAGAATAAAACCGGCTTGGTACATATTTCCGAGGTGGCCAATGTCTACGTCAGCGACATTCGCCAGCACCTGACCGAGGGGCAGGACGTGAAGGTCATGGTCATCGGCACGGAAAACGGGAAGCTGAACCTTTCCGTGAAGCGGCTGGAGGCAAGACCCCAGCGGGAAACCCCCGCCCGAAGCGGCCCGCGCAGCGCGCCCAGACCTGTTCAGCCCACGGCGCCCCCTGCTCCCAAAACCGCTGACCAGCTGTTCGAAGAAAAGCTGAAGGCCTTCATGTCTGAATCCGACACCAAGCTTTCTTCCATTCGCGCAGACCACCGCACCAAAAGTCGCAGAAGATAAGTCCCGGGCTGCTGCACCTTCGGCAGCAGCCCGTTTTTTACAGAAGCAACCTATGGAGGTAGTGTTATGTCAACCGTAGTAATCACCGGCGGCTCCCGGGGCATCGGGGCTGCGGCCGTGGAGCTGTTCGCCCAAAAAGGGCATACGGTGTACTTTCTCTACGAAAAGTGCACCCGGGAAGCCGCAGCTGTGGCAGAACGAACCGGCGCCAGGGCCATTTGCTGCGATGTTTCCGACGGCGCTGCGGTAAAAGAGGCCTTTTCCGCCATCGGCGATGTGGACATTTTGATTTGCAATGCGGGAATCTGCTGCTCCGGCCTCATGTCTCAAACAGAGGAGGCCGCGTGGGACAGAATGTTTGCCGTGAATGTCAAGGGCATTTACCACTGCGTCAACGCCGCCATGCCCGCTTTCCTGAAAAAGCAGGCGGGCTGCATCATCACCGTGTCCTCCATGTGGGGACAGGTTGGCGCTTCCTGCGAGGTGGGCTATTCCGCCACCAAGGGCGCGGTCATCGCCATGACCAAGGCTCTGGCAAAGGAGCTGGGCCCCAGCGGCATTCGGGTAAACGCCATCGCTCCGGGGGTGATCCTGACGGATATGTGCGCCGGCTACCCGAAGGAGGTGCTGGAGGATCTGGCCCGGGAATCCGCCCTTGGACGGAACGGAACACCCATGGACGTGGCAAAGGCCATGGAATATTTGGCAGAAGCAGACTTTATCACCGGTGAAGTTTTAAGCATTAACGGTGGATTTGTGATATAGGAGGATACAGATATGAAATTGGCAATCGGCTGCGACCACGGCGCGCTTTCCCTGAAAAACAAATTGGTAGACCATCTCCAGGCCCTGGGGCATGAGGTAACGGACTTCGGTACCTACACCCTGGATTCCTGCGACTATCCCGACTTTGCCGCCCCTGCCGCCAAGGCAGTAGCCGAGGGCGTGTGTGAAAAGGGCATTGTGCTTTGCACCACCGGCATCGGCGTTTCCATCACCGCCAACAAGGTAAACGGCATTCGCTGCGCACTGCTGTCGGACGTGATGTCCGCCCGTATGACCAGAGAGCACAACGACACCAACATGATGGCCCTGGGCGCCGGCGTGGTGGGAGAAATGCTGGCTCTGGAAATTGTGGACACCTGGCTGAGAACAGAATTTTCCCACAATGAGCGCCACCAACGCCGCATCGACAAGGTAATGGCGCTGGAACAGAAATAAGGAAGCAAAAAAAGCTGTTGTCCAAAGACAACAGCTTTTTTCATGCTTAAAACCGATAGCCGGCTTCCACCAACCTGGTCAGGGCTTCATTGGCCTCCTCGTCAGAAAACAGCGCAGTGTATCGCTTGTCCACAGCCAGCGCCTCCAGAGAAAGCTTCAGCTGTCCCTGGGCGGCCAGCTCCTGAAATCCGTCGGACAGCCGGGAACCGGAGAGGATACGCCGGGCATTTTTCAGGTCCAGGGGGCGCATCCGCACGCCCAGCTTTTCGGCCTTTGCCCGGTTTGCCTGCAGGGCGGCAAGAAATTTTGCTTCCATATTACTTCTCCAAAATAATCGGGCCGCTGTTTGCCTGTAAAGCAGAGGCAATATAGGCGCCGGCCTCGTCAGCCGCCAGCTTCACCTGTTCACCGGTGGCCATATTCTTCACGGAGCAGACATTTTCCGCGATTTCGTCCTCTCCCAGAAGCACGGCGAAGGGAACGCCGATTTTGTCGGCATAGGCCATTTTCTGCTTAAACTTCTTCTGCTCGCAGTAAAGCTGCACCCGCAGGCCGCTCTGCCGCAGGGTCTGGGCAGTGGAAATGGCGCAGCCGGGGTTGTCCGTCATAGGCAAAATCAGTACATCTGCCGGGGCGCTGGGCAAATCCGGATTCAGCAGCCCCTGCTCGTCCAGTACGTAGAAAAGTCTTGTCAGGCCGATGGAAATACCCACGCCGGGCAGAGGCTTATCAATATAATACCCTGCCAGATTGTCGTACCGGCCGCCGGAGCAGACAGAGCCGATTTCCGGGTGGTCCAGCAGCGTGGTTTCGTACACCGTGCCGGTATAATAGTCCAGCCCTCTGGCAATGGTCAAGTCCACGGCAAAGTTGGCTTCCGGCACGCCGAAGGCCGCCAGATTTGCCACCACCGCCTTCAGCTCCTCCAGACCCGCGTCGAAAACAGGATTCCTTCCGGCGTAGCCCTGCAGCGCCTCCAGCACGGTGGCATTTGTGCCGGTGATGGCGATGAATTTCAGAATCTCCTCGGCCTGCTGTTGGGTAAGGGCGCAGTCCTCCACAAGGATGCCTGCTACCTTTTCTGGGCCGATTTTGTCCAGCTTGTCCACGGTGCGCATAATGTCGCCGCTTTTTTCCGACAAATTCAGCATGGCGTAGAAGCCGGTGAGAATTTTCCGGTTGTTCACCCGAATTTGGAAACGGTTCAGGCCGAAGCCCTGAAATACATTATAAATGATGGCAGGAATTTCCGCCTCGTTGAGAATGTCCAGCTTGCCGTCGCCGATGATGTCAATATCTGCCTGGTAAAATTCCCGGAAACGGCCCCGCTGGGCCCGTTCCCCACGGTAGACCTTGCTGATTTGATACCGGCGGAAAGGAAATGCCAGCTCATTATAGTGCAGCGCCACATACTTTGCCAGAGGCACAGTAAGGTCGAAGCGCAGCGCCAAATCGCTGTCGCCCTTCTGGAAGCGGTAAATCTGCTTTTCCGTTTCCCCGCCGCCCTTTGCCAGAAGAATCTGGGCGTCCTCAATGGCGGGGGTATCCAGCTGGGCAAAGCCGTAGGAGGCATAGGTATTGCGCAAAACCGCGGTCATTCTTTCAAATCGGGCCTGCTTCTGGGGAAGCAGCTCCATAAAACCGGACAGAGTCCGGGGTTTGATAATATTCATAAGAAAACTCCCTTTCTATCGAAATACTGTCATTGCCCACAGCCGCTTTGCGGCAACACGGCAATGACAGTAGCTATTAAAATCTGGGCTTGGTATGCAGCATTTCCCGCCAATCCAAATCGCCCCGCTGCAGGCCCATGATGGACATTTCCGCAGAGGCCAGATTGGTGGCAATGGGAACGTTGTGCTTATCGCAGTAGCGAATGGTTTCAATCATCTGGGCATCATCCCAGGGATCGGTGGTATTGGGGTCGGTAAACAGCAGCACCAGGTCAATTTCATTATAGGCAATGCGGGCGTTGATTTGCTGGTGGCCGCCCTGCTTATGGCTCAGAAGCAACGTAATGGGCAGGCCGGTATGGTCGGCAATCAGCCGTCCCGTGGTGGCCGTGGCATACAGGCTGTGCCGACTCAGCACGCTTTTATAGGCAGTGCAAAACTGCACCATCAGTTCTTTTTTCTTGTCATGAGCCAAAAACGCAATATTCACGCACACTCTCTCCTTTTTCCTTACCGATTGGGTATGGCAACCGGCAAGCCCTGTATTCGTTTGGCAATTCTGCGGCAGGCCGCCGCCGCGCCCTTTTTCGTATAGCGCAAAAGGGGCTTTTCAAAGGAGGCTGCCAGAATCACATTGGCATCCTCCGGCACGATTCCCAGCAGAGGAAGTCCTGCCCTGTCCATTACATCGTCCACCGTAAGCTTCACGGCGCGATACATCTTTTCATTCACCCGGTTTACCACCAGACGGACATTTTTCTTGCCCATTCTTTCCAGCAGCTCTCCGGCCCGGGCAGCATCCCGCACAGCCGCCGGGTCTGCTCCGGTAACCAAAATCACCCTGTCGGCGAATTGGGCGCACAGCTGAAAACCGGCGTCAATTCCCGCGGGCGCGTCCAGACATACATATCTATATTCCTTCCGGGCCTGCTGAAGCAGCTGTCCGAAGGCATCGGGGGAAATATCCTCGCTTTTGCAGTTCACCGGCGCGGTGAGAAAGGCCAGCGTGGGATATTGGGGATGGCGGGCCGCCTGGGACAGGGAATACCCGCCCTCGGCTACCTCCAGAAAGGAAAGAGCGCCGCAGTCGGAAAGGCCGAGGGAAATGTCCAGATTCCGCAGGCCGATGTCGCAGTCGATACACAGCACCGTTTCTCCGGAAGCCGCCAGCGCCGTGGCAATTCCGGCGCACACCGTGGTTTTCCCGGTTCCGCCCTTTCCGGACAAAACCGCAATCAATTCGCCCAAATCGCCACCTCCCAGCAAAGTTTTTTCTATTATACAGGAATAATCCACAAAAAGCAAGAGCCAGGGCTACTCTTTTGGAAGTTTTTTCATCATATTGCCCAAAAACTTCTCCAATTTATGGGATTTCCCCGGGACAGACAGGCCATTTACAAATTATTTACGAAATTTTCCAAAATACCTCTTGCTTTTTTTGGCAAGTGTGGTATGATGTATTAGCACTCAAACAAAAGGAGTGCTAAATAAAAAAAGAGAAGCGGCATTGCTCGCCGCCCCCAAAATACATCCATTAGGAGGAAATCACGATGAAACTGAAACCCATGGCTGACAACATTCTGCTGAAAGCCGCCGAAGCAGAGGAAACCACCTCCTCCGGCATTATTCTGGCCACCACCAACAAGGAAAAGCCCGGCTTTTTTGAGGTTGTGTCTGCCGGCCCCGGCACCAAAGACGTTGAAGTTACCGTAAAGCCCGGCGACAAGGTTGTTGTAGGCAAGTTTGTCGGTACCGACATCACCCTGGATAAGGAAGAGTATAAGTTCGTCAAGCAAGAGGACATTCTTGCTGTTGTAACCGATTAAGGAGGAATACACCATGGCAAAGATGATTATTTACGGTGAGGATGCCCGTAAGAAGCTGCAATCCGGTATCGACCAGCTGGCAGATACCGTTAAGGTAACCCTGGGCCCCAAGGGCCGCAACGTGGTTCTGGGCAAGAAGTTCGGCGCTCCCCTGATTACCAATGACGGTGTTACCATCGCCAAGGAGGTTGAGCTGGAGGACGCTTTTGAGAACATGGGCGCACAGCTGATTCGGGAAGTCGCCACCAAGACCAACGATGTTGCCGGCGACGGCACTACCACCGCCACCGTGCTGGCCCAGGCCATCACCCGTGAGGGTCTGAAGAACCTCAGCGCCGGCGCAAACCCCATGGTCATGCGCAAGGGCATCGACAAAGCCGTTGCCGCCGCAGTGGAGGCCATTAAGGCAAACTCCGTTCCCGTCAATGGCTCCGAGGACATCGCCCGGGTAGGCACCGTTTCCTCCGGCGACGAGGCCATCGGCGCGCTGATTGCCCAGGCTATGGAAAAGGTTGGCACCGAAGGCGTTATCACCATCGAGGAATCCAAGACCGCCGAAACCGGTCTGGAGGTGGTAGAGGGTATGCAGTTCGACCGGGGCTATATCTCCCCCTACATGGTTACCGACACCGACAAGATGGAAGCCGTGGTGGACGACGCCTACCTGCTGATTACCGACAAGAAGATTTCCTCCATTCAGGAGATTCTGCCCATTCTGGAGCCCGTTGTCAAGGCCGGCAAGAAGATGATGATTATTGCCGAGGACGTGGAAGGCGACGCTCTGGCAACCCTGCTGGTGAACCGCCTGCGCGGCACCTTCAACTGCGTCTGTGTCAAGGCTCCCGGCTTTGGCGACCGCAGAAAGGAAATGCTGCAGGACATCGCCATTTTGACCGGCGGTACTGTGATTTCCAGCCAGCTGAACATGGAGCTGACGGAAACCCAGCTGTCTGACCTGGGCCGCGCCCGTCAGATTGTGGTTACCAAAGACACCACCACCATTGTTGACGGCGCAGGCAACGCCGAGGCCATTCAGGCCCGGGCGCACCAGATTCGCTCCGCCATTGCCACCACCACCTCCGACTACGACCGGGAAAAGCTGCAGGAAAGACTTGCCAAGCTGTCCGGCGGTGTAGCCGTGATTAAGGTCGGCGCACAGACCGAGGTTGCCATGAAGGAGCAGAAGCTCCGGGTAGAGGACGCTCTGAACGCCACCCGCGCCGCTGTGGAAGAAGGCATCGTGGCCGGCGGCGGTACTGCCCAGGTTAACGCCATTGCCGCCGTGGAAAAGCTGATTGCCAAGCTCAGCGGCGACGAAAAGACCGGCGCCAAGATTGTTGCCACCGCACTGCAGGCCCCCATTCGCCAGATTGCGGAGAACGCCGGTGTGGACGGCAGCGTGGTTTTCGAGAAAATCCGCTCCTCCAAGAAGGTTGGCTACGGTTACAACGCCTATACCGAAACCTATGTGGACATGATTGCCTCCGGCATCGTAGACCCCACCAAGGTTACCCGTTCCTCTCTGGAAAACGCCGCATCCATTGCAGGCTGCGTTCTGACCACCGAGAGCCTGGTAGCCGACAAGCCCGACCCCGCAGGGGACGCCGCCGCAGCTGCCGCTGCTGCCGCACAGGGCGGTATGTACTAATCAAGAAAAGCGCTTCCGTGAAAACGGAAGCGCTTTTTGCTTTTCATGGAAAAAGGGCGAAAAATTTTCCCGTAAATTTCCAAATTCTCTATTGACAAACGGAAAAGCCATGGTATGATATATACGGAATTAGCCGTGGCTAACTCCCCTTAGAAACGCAATTTAGGTGATACATCATGAACTTACTTACCGCACAGGAAGGAAAGGCCTATACCGTCCGCTCCGTTGATACGGAGGACGAGGAACTCAACAGCTTTCTGTTTTCCCTTGGCTGCTACAGCGGCGAGCCCATTACCGTGATTTCCCGGCGCAGGGGCGGCTGTACCGTTGCCATCAAGGACGGCCGATATAATATTGACAACCAGTTGGCTGAGGCGATTGTGGTGGAATAATTTCACCGCCAAGGCGCAACTGCTGTCTTTTTCTCTTGTAGTTAGCACGGGGTAACTTGTCCCCGTATCAGAAAAGGAGCTTTTTATGATCATTGCACTGGCAGGTAATCCAAACAGCGGCAAAACCACCATGTACAACGCCCTGACCGGGCGCAACGAGAAGGTGGGCAACTGGGCAGGCGTTACCGTAGACAAAAAAATGAGCCCCATTCGCCGGCTGTTTTACAGCGGCCAGGAGGAGCTTGTAGCTGTGGATTTGCCCGGGGCGTACTCCATGTCCCCATTCACCTCGGAAGAGTCCATTACCAGCGCTTACATACGGGGAGAAAATCCCGACGCCATTATCAATATTGTGGACGCCACCAATTTGAGCCGCAGTCTGTTTTTCACCACCCAGCTGCTGGAACTGGGTATCCCGGTGGTGGTAGCCCTGAACAAAACCGACATCAACGAAAAGAAAAAGACGGTGATTGATGCCAACATCCTGTCCTTACGGCTGGGCTGCCCCGTCATTGAGACCATCTGTACGGACAATGACCACGGAGATTTGGAGCAGCTGGTAAAAGCCGCCGTCGGCGCAATGGGCAAGGGGCAGCAAGCTCCCTATATTCAGGCCCAAACGGATTTGTCCAGCAAAAAAGCGGCAATTGCCGCCGATCGGAAGCGGTTTGAATTTGTGGGCGGCATCGTTTCCCAGGTGGAAACCAGAAAGGTGCGCACCAGCGACCGGAATTTCCAGGACAAGATTGACGCCGTGCTCACCCACCCCATTGTGGGCCTTCCTATTTTCGCTGTGGTAATGTTCCTGGTATTCCAGATTTCCCAGGCCTGGCTGGGCGTATGGATTGCCGAGGGCTACGAATTTGAAAACGGAACGGTTATCCCCGGTCTGGTAACCTTAATTGATATGTTTAAGGAATGGGTTATCGGACTTCTGGAAAGCGCCAACGCCAACCCCTTCCTCTCCGCCCTGCTTACCGAGGGTATCATAGGCGGTGTCAGCGCCGTAGTGGGCTTCCTGCCGCTGGTGATGGTGATGTACTTCCTCATCGCCCTGCTGGAGGACTGCGGCTATATGGCCCGGGCTACGGTGGTTCTGGACCCCATTTTCAAAAAGGTGGGCCTGTCCGGCAAGTCCGTTATTCCCTTTGTCATCGGCACGGGCTGCGCCATTCCCGGTGTTATGGCCGCCCGCACCATTCGCAATGAGCGGGAGCGCAACGCCACCGCCATGCTCGCCCCCTTTATGCCCTGCGGCGCAAAGCTGCCGGTGATCTCCCTGTTTGCCGGAGCGTTCTTTGACGAAGCCTCCTGGGTGGGCACACTGATGTATTTTGTGGGCATCACCCTGATTTTGCTGGGAGCGCTGCTGGTGAACAAAATCACCGGCAATAAAAACCGCAAATCCTTCTTCATTATGGAGCTGCCGGAATACAAGCTGCCCAGTCTGAAACGGGCATGCCTTTCCATGCTCAGCCGGGGCTGGGCCTACATCGTCAAGGCCGGCACCATTATTCTGCTGTGCAACTCCGTTGTATATATCATGCAGTCCTTCAACTGGCAGCTGCAGCTGGTGGAGGAAGGTATGGCCCACACCTCTATCCTGGCCTCCATCGCGGGTCCCGTGGCCCTGGTGCTGGTGCCTGTGGTGGGCGTTGCCGCATGGCAGCTGGCCGCCGCCGCGGTTACCGGCTTCATCGCCAAGGAAAATGTGGTGGGCACTCTGGCGGTATGCTACGGTATCTCCAATCTGATTGACACTGACGCTCTGGAAATGGCCGAGGGCGCAGGGGCGGAAATCGCCGCTATTTTCGGACTTACCAAAGCCGCTGCATTGGCTTACCTGATGTTTAATCTGTTCACGCCCCCCTGCTTCGCGGCCCTGGGCGCCATGAACGCCGAAATCAAGAGCCGCAAGTGGTTCTGGGGCGGCATTGCTCTGCAGCTGGCCACCGGCTACACCGTAGGCTTCCTGGTTTACCAAATCGGCACGCTGATTACCACCGGCGCGTTCGGCCCGGGCTTTATCGGCGGAGCGGTATTTGTGCTTGTCTTTGCCGCTGTGCTGGTGTGGCTGTGTGTTCGGGCGGAGCAAAAGCTGAAAGGCGAGACCGCCGTTATCAGAAAGGGTTGAGCTATGAATCCCGTTGATTACGTGTTAATCGCCGTTATCGTGCTGATTTTTGCCGCCACGGGCTTTTTTATCTACAAAGCCAAAAAGAGCGGCAAAAAGTGCATCGGCTGTCCCGACAGCGGCGGCTGTAATGGCAATTGCGGTGGCTGTAACTGCCGCTGTAAAGACTGATTCTTTCCGTTATGTGTGGAGTCCCGGTACGCCAAAAGGCGTGCCGGGGCTGTTTTTCTTGACTACTTTCAGAACCTTTGGTAAAATAAAAGAAAAAAGGAGTTTCTTCATGAACGAATATGAAGTGCTGGTAGAAACCATCAACCCCTGCGGCGGCGAGGCCCACGCCAAGCGGGAAATTCTGGAGGTGTCCGCCCACAGCCCGGAAAGCTATGTGCAAAGCCAGGGGCGCTTTCCCATTCTGGATATTACGGTGCTTGCCAACGGGGACACGGTAATTTTCACCGGCGACGGCAAGGGCAACGCCATTCGCTATACCTTTACGGAGTAATTTTGCAAAAAAGCTGTTGCATTGCAACAGCTTTTTCCTTTGTGGGGGTTCCCTTTTGGAAAAGATGTGTTAAAATAGAAAAAGAATATACAAAAGGCAGGAAACACCATGGGAAAATGCTTGATTTTTTGCGCCGGAGAATTGGATACGCTTTTACTGCCTGTTAATGAGGACGATTACATCATTGCCGCCGACGGCGGCCTGCGGCATACCCAGCGCCTGGGGTTGACGCCCCACGCCGTTTTGGGGGATTTTGACTCTCTGGGCTACGTTCCCCAAGGGGCAACCCTGTTCCCTGTGGAAAAGAACGACACCGACGCCATGCTGGCGGTACGCCGGGGACTGGAGCTGGGCTATCAGGAATTTCTGCTCTACGGCAGTCTGGACGGCAAGCGGCTGGACCATACCGTTGCCAATTTCCAAACCCTGCAATTTCTCTGCGACCACAAGGCTCGGGGCTACCTGGTGGGGCTTACCGGTCTTGCCACGGTCTTCTCCCGGGAACAGCTTGTGTTTCCCGAGAACGCCGCAGGGATTGTGTCTTTGTTTTGCCTGGGTCCGGACGCCCGGGGGGTAACCCTTGAGAATCTGAAATACCCATTATCCTGCGGCACGCTCACCAGCGGCTTCCCCCTGGGGGTAAGCAATCATTTCACGGGGAAAAGCGCCTGCATTTCTGTAGCCGAGGGCAGTCTGCTTGCCCTGTGGGACAAGACCTGCGGCTTACCTCAACGACAACCCCTGTAAATCCGCAAAGGAGGTTTCCCTATGAAGCAAAAGCCCAAATTCATACACACCCAGCGGCGGGAAATCCCTGCGGTAACCCCGGAAGTGGAGGGCGGACTGACTGCAGAGCAGGTGCTTGTACGCAAGCAGGCCGGCTGGAGCAACCGCACAGTGGACAGTGTCAGCAAAAGCGAAAAGGAAATCGTGCTGGAAAACTGCCTTACCTTTTTTAACTTTGTATTTCTGATTTTGGCGGGGCTTCTGCTGTTGGGCGGCTCTTCCGTGAAAAATATGACCTTTTTGATTGTGGTCATTTGTAACACCTGTATCGGCATTTACCAGGAAATCCGGGCCAAACGGGCGGTGGACAAGCTGACGCTGGTTGCCGCCGGGCAGATGCGCACTGTGCGCTCCGGGGTGCTCACCAAGGTCCGCACGGACCTGCTGGTACGGGACGACATCGTGGAATTTACCCCCGGCGACCAGATTTGCGCCGACGCGGTGCTGCGCACAGGTCAGCTGCAGGTAAATGAAGCGCTGATTACCGGCGAAGAAAATGCCATTGTTAAAAATCCCGGAGACTCCCTGAAATCCGGCAGCTTTGTCATCGCCGGCACGGGCCGCGCCCAGCTTACCGCCGTGGGCAACGACTCCTTTGCAGCAAGACTGGCGCTGGAGGCCAAGGCCAACACCCATGCGGCAAAATCCGAAATGATGCGCTCTCTGGACCGACTGATCCGGGTGGTGGGCTTCGCCCTGATTCCCATTGGCTTGCTGCTGTTTTATCAGGAATTTTTCGTGCTGCGGCTCCCCCTTACCGACAGTGTGGAGGGTACGGTATCCGCCCTGGTAGGCATGATTCCCGAGGGACTGTACCTGCTGACCAGTGTGGCCATGGCCGCCTCTGCCCTGAAGCTGACCAAAGGCAGAGTTCTGGTGCAGGATATGAACTGCATTGAAACCCTTGCCCGGGTGGACGTGCTGTGTGTGGACAAAACCGGTACCATTACGGAAGCGGCCATGGAAGTGGACAATGTACTTCCTCTGACAGATGCGCCCCCCGAGGAGCTGGAGCAGGTGCTTGCCGCCATGTATTCCGGCCATGAGCCGGACAACGAAACCGCCAGAGCGCTGACGGAAATGTTCGCCGGGCAGACGGACTGGGTGGCAGAGCAGGAAATTCCCTTCACCTCCCAGACCAAATGGAGCGCCCGGGTGTTCAGGGAACACGGGGCATTTTTGGTAGGCGCCCCGGAGTATATCCTGGGTAGCCGCTACGGCGAGCTGCAGCAAACGGTGGAGGAAAGCTCCGCAGGGGGCTACCGGGTGCTGCTGGTGGCCCGGTATCTGGGGCTGCCGGAGCCCAACGCCCTGGACGAAAGTCTGCTGGTGCCCCTGGCGCTGATTCTTTTAACCAACAAAATCCGCCCGGAGGCGCCGGATACCTTCGCCTATTTCGAAAGTCAGGGCGTTACCGTTAAGGTCATCTCCGGAGACAACCCCTTAACCGTTTCCGAGGTTGCCCGTCGGGCAGGTATCCGCCACGCGGAGCGCTATGTGGACGCCACCGAGCTGGAAACCCCCGAGGATTTCCTTCTGGCGGCAGAGCATTGCGCCGTATTCGGCCGGGTAACCCCGGACAAAAAGAAAAAGCTGATTCAGGCCCTGCATCAGCAAAAGCATACCGTGGCCATGACCGGAGACGGTGTCAACGACGTTCTGGCTATGAAGGAGGCCGACTGTGGCATCGCCATGGCCTCCGGCGCCCAGGCCGCCAGCCAGGTGGCGCAGCTGGTGCTGCTCAATTCCGACTTTTCCGCCATGCCGGGAATTGTGGGAGAGGGCAGACGGGTTATCAACAATATTCAGCGGGCCGCCACACTGTTTTTGGTGAAGAACATCTTCTCCCTGGGACTGTCCATTCTCACCATGTTCACCCTGTTCCCCTACCCCATGGTTCCGCTGCATTTGAGTGTGATTTCCGCGATGACCATCGGCGTACCCTCCTTCTTCCTGGCTATGGAGCCCAATTACGAGCGGTTCAGCGGGCATTTCCTCCGGGGTGTGCTGCGCAGAGCCTTCCCTGGTGGTCTTACCAACATTTTCGTGGTGCTGATGGCCCAGCTTTTCATGTCCTTTTTCTCCATACCTCTGGAGGAAATATCCACCGTGTGCGCCGCCATTTTAAGCGTAGTTGGGCTTTTGGTGCTGTATCAGACCTGTAAGCCCCTGGACAAATTCCGCAAGCTGATCTGGTGGGCCATGGCCTTCGGGCTGGTTTTCTGCTTCACCCTGCTGGGAAGCCTGTTTGATTTGCAGGCAGGCAGTATGGGCGCGAAGCTGGTAATGGTTACCCTGCTGATTATGACGCCTACGGTGTTTTTCGCCATGCAGCGTGTGTTTGACTGGGGAGACAAGGTCTACCTGTTTATCCGCCGCAAATTGCACCGGCAGGGAAAACAGCAGTAAAAACATTTCAACAACAAAGGAGGAACCCCTATGACCGGAAAACAGGGATTGTTCCGCGGGGCGCTGCTGGGTCTTGCGGTGGGCGACGCCATGGGCTACACCGTGGACAGCAAATCCTTGGAGGAAATCTGCACCGATTATGGCCCCAACGGGCTGTTGGGCTATGATTTGGTCAACGGCTACGCCGACGTTACCTCCTATACCCAGCTTGCCGCTTTCTCCGCCAACGGCCTGCTGATTGGCCTTACCCGGGGGGCAATGCGGCAGAAAATGGCGCCCTTGGTGCGCTACATTGCCCTTGCCGTTGCGGAGTGGTCCAGAAGCCAGCGCTATTGCGAGCCGGAGAAAAACCACTGCTGGCTGTCCACCGTTCCGGAAATGAAACGGCGGCACTGTATGGACACCTGGATGCTGAGCACCTTGTCCCGGGATATTTTGGGCACACCGGAAATTCCCGTGGGCCGCTCCGACCACCCCAGCGCCTTAACGGAGGTCATACCCATCGCTCTGCTGCTTGGCACAGGCAATCTCCCCCAGGAGGAGCTGGACCGGTTGGGCGCAGAGGCCGTTGCCCTCACCCACGGCGCGCCGGAGGCCTTTTTGTCCGGAGCGGCGCTTACCCATGGGCTGTGCCGCATGATACAGTCCCCGGGTATCACCCCGGAGGAATTGGTCGCAGATGTGCGCCACGCTGTTCAGCTGCAGTTCGGCAGGCAGTACAGCCAGACCACCAAGCTGTGGGAGCTGCTGCAATACGCCCTGGTGCTTTCCCAATCCCAAAAACACACCCCCATGGAGGCTATGGAGCTTCTGAAATGCCGCACCGCACCGGAGGTGCTGGCAGGGGCGCTGTATGCCTGCGCTACCTGCCACGGGGATTTTGACACCGCCATGATTACCGCCGTGAACCACTCCGGCCGCAGCGCCGCTGTAGGCGCCATCGCAGGAACCCTGCTGGGACTGCACTACGGCGAGGACGCCCTTCCGGAATTCTATATGGAATGTCTGGAGCCTGCCAAGGTGCTCCGGGAGCTGGCAGACGATATGGCCAGCGGCTGTCCCATGGGTCTGGGAAGCAGTCTGTTTGATGACGATTGGGACAGAAAATACCTCCACGGAGGCCTGTGAACCCCTGTTTCTCTAAAAAAACCGGGAAAAAGCGGAAATTTTCCGAAAAAAAGGGCTTGCTTTCCGATAAAAACAGTGGTATAATCCCCATGTAAAGATGTAGGACGAACGGAGAGAGGCGCAAGCCTCTCTCTTTCTCATGAAAGAGGCGAAACTATGAAAGTTACCGATTTGGTTGCCCAGGCGGCCCTGCCTGTGGTGGAAGCCCAGGGCTGCAGATTGTGGGATGTGGAATACGTCCGGGAAGGCTCGGAACGCTTTTTGCGGCTGTATCTGGATAAGGACGGCGGCGTGGACATTTCCGACTGCGAGGCAGTTTCCCGGGCCTTTGACCCTATTTTGGATCAGCTGGACCCCATTCAGGAAAGCTACCACTTTGAGGTATGCTCCGCCGGTCTGGAGCGGACGCTGAAGCGCCCGGAGGACTTTGCCCGGTTTATGGACAGCCCCATCACCGTAAAGCTGTACCGTCCCCGAAACGGACTGAAGGAAATCCCCGGTATCCTGCGCGGATATGCCGACGGCAATATCACCGTGGAAGCCGGAAAAGAAACCATAGAATTTACAAAATCTGAAGTCGCTCTGGTGCGGCTTCGGGTAGAGTTTTAACAGGAGGAACAGAAAAATGGCTAGAACTTCCAAGAAAAAGCCCCAGGCCCACAAGATTGACGGCATTGAAATCTTTGCCGCTCTGCGGGAGCTGGAAAAAACCCAGGGTATTCCCATGGACTATATGCTGGAGCGGCTGAAGCAGGCCCTGGCAAACGCCTACCGGAAAGACCGGGAGGACCGTCGGGACATTCCCGCGGAAAATGTTGTGGTGGACATCAGCGAGGCCGGCATCTCCATGTTCCAGGTGAAAACCGTGGTGGAAGAGGTGGAGGATTCCGCCTTGGAAATGCACATCGATGCCGCCCGGAACTTTAACCCCGACATTCAGCCCGGCCAGACCATCTCCATTCCCGTAGATGTGGAGAAATTCGGCCGCATTGCCGCCCAGACCGCCAAGCAGGTGGTGATTCAGGGCATTCGGGAAGCCCAGCGGGGCATGACCTTTGAAAACTACTCCAACAAGGCCCAGGAGTTACTTACCGGTACAGTACTGCGGCTTGACCCCAATGGCGATATCATCGTGCGCATTGGCCAGGGCAACGACGCCAGCGACGCGCTTTTGCGTGTCAGCGAGCAGATTCCCGGGGAACACTATGCCGAGGGCGATTTGATTCGTGTATACGTGCTGGAGGTCCATCGGGCAAACCGCGGTCCTCTGGTGCACGTCTCCCGTACCCACCCCAATCTGGTGCGGCGGCTGTTTGAGCTGGAGACACCGGAAATCGCCGAAGGACAGGTAGAAATCCGCAACATTGCCAGAGAGGCCGGCAGCCGCTCCAAAATGGCGGTTCGCGCAGCCATCGAGGATCTGGATCCTGTGGGCGCCTGTGTCGGTCCCCGTGGCGGCCGTGTAGGCGCTGTTGTGGAGGAGCTTCACGGCGAAAAGATTGACATTGTGGTGTGGTCCGAGGACCCCTGCGAATATGTGCGCGCCGCCCTCAGCCCTGCGGATGTGGTGTCCGTTTCTCTGATTCCCGGGCAGAAGGCCTGCCGGGTCATCGTTCCCGACGACCAGCTGAGCCTTGCCATCGGTAAGGAGGGGCAGAACGCCCGTTTGGCCGCCCGTCTGACCGGCTACAAGATTGACATCAAGCCGGAAAGCCAGGCAGAGCAGGAATAACAGATTTCACCGTATCATCGGTAAGGAGGTAGTCCCATGCAAAAGAAAATTCCCCAGCGGCAGTGTATGGGCTGCCGGGAACGGAAGGACAAGCGGGATATGATTCGGGTGGTTCGCACCACCGAAGCAGCGGTATCCCTGGATTTCAGCGGCAAGCTCAACGGACGGGGCGCTTACGTCTGCCCTGACATGGAGTGTCTGAAAAAATGCCGCAAAAGCCGGGCGCTGGAACGGTGTCTGGAGGTGGAGATTCCCCAGGAGGTCTATGGCCGGCTGGAACGGGAAATGGAGGTGCAGGGCCGTGGATAAGGCGCTGAATTACCTCTCTCTGGCCCGGAAAGCAGGGCTTGCGGAATTGGGAGAAGAGCCGGTGGGCGCTGTGGCCCGGGCCGGCAAGGCTCATTTGATTGCCGTTGCCTGCGACGCTTCCGACCACACCTGGCGCAGAGCGAAAAGCTTCGCCGCCGGTACGCAGCAGCAATGCGTGCGCTTGCCCTACACCAAAGACCAGATGGGCTTTGCCATTGGCCGTACCAGTCTGGCCATTGCCGCCATTACCGACGTTTCTCTGGCGGTGGCGCTGGCCCAAGCCCTGCCGGCCGGGGAAATGCCGGAATCTGCCATTGCTGTGCTTCGGGAAAAAGAAGCAAAAGCAAAAAAACGCCAGGCAGAAGCCAAGGCCCACCGGCGAAATGTCCGCAAGGGCAAAAAGTAAGTAACTACTTGGAGGTGCGTATATGAGTTTAGTGAAGTATCGTTTGAAGGAGGTTGCCGCAGATTTTGATGTGGCGCCCAAGCAGATTGTAGAAATTATCTCCAATTTTTTTGAAAAACCCAAGTCCAACACCCAGGTGTTGACGGAGGAAGAGCTGAATGTCATATTCGACTACATGACACAGCACAATCAAATTGACTCTTTGGAGCAGGTGTTCGCCGTACAGCCCAAGCCCAAGGCAGAAGCGCCCAAGCCCCAGGCTGCAAAGGAAGAGCCCGCCAAGCCCCAGGCCGAGAAGCCCCAGGAAGCCAAGGCAGAGCCTGTCAAGGAGGAAAAGCCCAAGGAGCCGGAGCGCAAGCGTGAGCGCCGGGTGGTGGATACCTCTGCGGTGCAGGTGAATACCCGCCGCTTTGACGATGTGGACAATCTGGTGTCCGAGCGGGTGCAGAATTTCCAGGGCGGCAAGCAGCGCATCGGCGGCGGCAAGGGCAAGCAGCAGCAAAAGCAGCAGAAGAACGTCAAGGGCAACAAGTCCCGCAACGAGGAGCAGGAAAAGCTGCGCCGTCTGCAGATGGAGGTTGCCCGGAAAGCCCCGGTTACCGTGAAAATTCCCGAGGAAATCACCGTGGGCGAGCTGGCCAGCCGCATGAAGAAAACCGCCGCGGAGGTCATTAAGCTGCTGATGAAAAACGGCGTCATCGCCGCCATCAACCAGACCATCGACTTCGACACCGCAGAATTTGTGGCAACCGAGCTGGGCTGCCGTGTAGAAAAGGAAATCACCGTTACCATTGAGGAACGGATTATCGACGACCACGAGGATACCGCCGAGGAGCTGCAGGCCCGCGCCCCCGTTGTGGTGGTTATGGGCCACGTTGACCACGGCAAGACCTCCACTCTGGACGCCATTCGCAAGACCTCCGTTACCGCCGGAGAGGCCGGCGGTATTACCCAGCACATCGGCGCTTACACCGTAGATGTCAACGGCAATATGGTTACCTTCCTGGATACCCCCGGCCACGCGGCCTTTACCTCTATGCGCGCCCGGGGCGCCAAGTCCACGGACATTGCCATTCTGGTGGTGGCCGCCGACGACGGCATTATGCCCCAGACCGTGGAATCCATCAACCACGCCAAGGCCGCCAATGTGCCCATTATCGTTGCCATTAACAAAATGGATAAACCCACCGCCAACCCGGACAAAATAAAGGAACAGCTCACCAATTACGAGCTGATTCCCGAGGAATGGGGCGGCGATACCGTGATTGTTCCCATCTCCGCAAAGACCGGCATGGGTCTGGACGACTTGCTGGAAATGGTTATTCTCACCGCAGAGGTGCAGGAGCTGAAGGCCAACCCCAACCGCCGGGCCAAGGGTACGGTTATCGAGGCCCGTCTGGATAAGAACAGAGGCCCCATCGCCACCTTGCTGGTGCAAAACGGCACCCTGAATCAGGGAGATATTGTCATCGCCGGCACTGCCGTGGGCCGTGTCCGCGTCATGACCAACGATAAGGGCCGCACCGTGAAGACCGCCGGCCCCTCTGTGCCTGTGGAAATCACCGGTCTGGCAGAAGTCCCCGCCCCCGGCGACGAGTTCAACGCCGTTATCGACGAGCGTATGGCAAGAGAGCTGGTGGAACAGCGCAAGCAGGCTGAAAAGGACGCCGCCGCCAACGCCATGCAGAAGGTTACTCTGGATAACCTGTTTGCCCGTATGCAGGAGGGCGCTATGAAGGAGCTGGCGCTGATTGTCAAGGCCGACGTACAGGGCTCTGCCGAAGCGGTGAAGGCCTCTCTGGAGAAGATCTCCAACGAGGAGGTCCGCGTCAAGGTGATTCATGCCGGCGTAGGCGCAATCAACGAAAGCGACATTCTGCTGGCTTCCACCTCCGGCGCAATCATCGTCGGCTTCAACGTCCGCCCCGATGCCGGCGCTCAGGCCAGCGCCCAGAGAACCAATGTAGATATGCGCTTCTACCGGGTGATTTACGACGCCATCGACGAAATCGAGGCCGCCATGAAGGGTATGCTGGCGCCGAAATTCGAGGAAGTGGTCATCGGCCACGCCGAGGTTCGCATGACCTACAAGGTCAGCGCCATCGGCACCATCGCCGGCTGTATGGTCAAGGACGGCAAGGTTACCCGGGACGCCCAGGTGCGTGTGCTCCGGGACAACATCGTGATTCACGAGGGCGAAATCGGCTCCTTGCAGCGGTTTAAGGACGCTGTGAAGGAAGTTTCCGCCGGCTACGAATGCGGCATGAGCATTGCCAAGTACAACGACATCAAGGAAGGCGACATTTTCGAATGCTTCGCCATGCAGGAAATTAAGCGATAATATTTATAACCAGCCGCCGCTGTTGCGGCGGCTGGTTGCCTTTCCCAACCCCCAAGTCGGAATGACAGTATATTTTTCTAGGAGGATGTAACTATGGCATCCAATCGCATCAACAGAATCAACGAGGAAATTCAAAAGGTGCTTTCTTCCGCCATTCGGGAGCTGAAAGACCCCCGGATCAGCGGCACTATGATTTCCGTTACCCGGGTGGAAACCACCCCGGATCTGCGCTACACCAAGGTGTACGTCAGTTTTTTGCAGGAGGAGAAGGCCGCAGATGCCATGAAGGGCTTAAAATCCGCCGGCGGTTGGCTTCGCCGGGAGGTGGGACAGAAGCTGAATCTGCGCTACACCCCCGAAATCATGTGGGCGCTGGACGACTCTATTACCTACGGCGCAAAGCTGCTGGAGCTGATCAATTCTCTGGAGGTATCTTCCGATGAAGATTCTGACGAGACTTGATTGCGCCGACTGGCTGCTTGCCCGGGATCATTTTGTGATTTTAACCCACCGCAAGCCCGACGGGGATACCGTGGGCTCTGCCGCAGGGCTTTGCCTTGGCTTGCGTCAGCTGGGAAAAACCGCCCACGTGCTGGAAAACCCCGAGGTTACCCCGCTGTACGCCCCCCTGCTGGAGGGGCTGACCACAGACGCGCCCCGGGAAGGAGACCTTCTCATTGCCGTGGATGTTGCGGCAGATACCATGCTCCCGAAGATTTATGCCAATTTGAAGAACAGCATCGATTTGCGCATTGACCATCATGGCTCCGGCCGGGAGTATGCCCCCCGGGAGCTGGTGCAGTCCGACTGCGCCGCCTGCGCCGAAATCATCTGGGAGCTGCTTCTGGATATGGAAGTGGAGCCGAACAAGGAGATTGCCGAGGCCATTTATGTGGGCGTTTCCACGGATACCGGCTGTTTCCGCTTCTCCAATACCACCGCCCACACCTTTGATGTGGCGGCAGACTGCGCCGCCGCAGGCGGGGATATTTACAGCTGGAACCAGAAGCTGTTTGACACAAAATCTCTGGCAAAGCTGCGGCTGGAGGCGTGGATGATTGACCACGTGCAGTTTCTGTGCGACGGCCGTATGGCCATCTGCGCCCTGCCCAAAGAGGTGGAGGAACAAATCGGTGTTAACGAGGACGACTTAAACGATATTTCCTCCTTCCTGCGCTCCATTGAGGGGGTGCGGATGTCCGCGCTGCTTCGCCAGTCGGATAAGGAGCATATCAAGGTTTCCGTGCGGGCCGTTCCGGGGTACAATGCCGCCGTGGTGTGCGAAGCCTTTGGCGGCGGCGGTCATACCGGCGCGGCAGGGTGTAATCTGAAAATGTCCATGGAAGCCGCCGTTAAGGCCATCAGCAGCGCCATGCTGGACTGGGAGATGGCAGAATGAACGGCATCGTAATTGTAGACAAGCCTGCCGGCTGGACCAGTCAGGACGTTACCGCCCGATTGCGCCGTGTTTTTGATCCCCGCCGCATCGGCCACGGCGGCACATTAGACCCCATGGCCACCGGCGTACTGCCTGTTTTTGTGGGCAGGGCCACCCGGGGTGTGGAGTTTTTCGAGCACGCAGAGAAAATCTACGAAACGGTGTTAAAGCCCGGCATCACCACCGATACCGAGGATATTACCGGCAAGGTTTTGACGCAGTGTGCGTATACCCCCACAGAGGAAGCGGTGGAAGCCGTTTTACCCCAATTCCGGGGAGAAATCATGCAGATTCCCCCCATGTACTCCGCCCTGAAAGTAAACGGCAAAAAGCTATACGAATTGGCCCGGGCCGGAAAGGAAATTCCCCGCAATCCCCGCCCGATTACCATTCACAGTCTGGATTTCCTCGGCTTTTGCGAAAGCGGTATCCGCCTGCGGGTGCATTGCTCCAAGGGTACATACATCCGCACCCTGTGCAAGGACATTGGCGACGCCCTTGGGTGTGGAGGCTGCATGGCGGCGCTGCGCCGGGTGCAGGCCGGGGAATACACCGCCGGGGAGGCTGTTCCTTTGGAAGTTCTGCTGAATGCCGAAAACCCCCAGGCATACCTTCTGCCTGTGGATACCATGTTCCGCAACTACCGGTCCATCACGCTGACGGACAAGCAGGAACAGCGCTGCCGCAACGGCAACGCCTTTTCCTTCCCTGCAGAGGAGGGAACCTACCGCCTGTACAGCAAAACGGGAGAATTTTTAGCCCTGTCCAAGGTGGAGTCCGGTGTTATGTCGACCATTAAAAGCTTTTTTGAAGTCTGATAGTACGGTAAACAATATGAAAGACAAAACCATTTACGCGCTGGGTTTCTTTGACGGGGTGCATCTGGGACATCAAGCCCTGCTGGCCCAATGCCGTCGCATGGCCGAAGATTTCGGCTGTCAGGCCGCCGCATTGACCTTTGACCTGCCCCCCGCCGCCCTGTTAACCCATCAAAAACCGAATATGCTCACCACAACCCGGGACAGAGAGGCCCTTCTTCGGCATTTCGGTATGGACTTTGTATACACCTACGCCGTTACGGAGGAAAGCCTGCGCCTTTCCTGGCAGGATTTTCTCACCCTTTTGCTGGAGCAGGGAGCGGCAGGCTTCGTCTGCGGCGATGACTTCCGCTTCGGCCGTAATGGCGAGGGCAACGCCCGGAAGCTTACTGCCTTTGCCGCGGAACACAACCTGCCCTGCGCCGTAATTGAGGAGCAGAGCATGGACGGTCAGCGGATTTCTTCCAGCCGTATCCGCAACCTGTTGGAGCAAGGCGCTGTGGAGCAGGCCAACCGCCTGCTGGGACACCCCCACATTCTCTCCGGAACGGTGGTTGCCGGTCGAAAGCTGGGCAGAACTATCGGGATTCCCACCGCCAATTTACAGCTTCCCCCGGAGCTGCTTACCCCCGCCTTTGGGGTGTACGCCTGCAAGGCCCACACAGATATGGGCACTTTCCTGGCTGTTGCCAACATCGGTACCCGCCCCACGGTGCAGGGAAATCACATTACCGTTGAGCCATGGCTGTTGGATTTTTCCGGCGACCTGTACGGCAAGACCCTCTCGCTGGCGTTTTACAAGTACCTCCGTCCGGAGCAAAAATTCCCCACTTTGCAGGCATTACAGGAAAAAATCCGGGAAAATGAGGAGCAAACCCGGAAATTCTTTGAAAAAAAGTGAAAGTTTTTCTTTACATTTGGAAAAACTTATGGTATGATTATCGGGCTGGCTTTCGCCAGACGATATTCCTATGCCCGTTGCTAAGTTTCGGGACAACACCGACCCTTTACTTGGCTTCGCGGTAAATTAGTAAAAAAGGTGGAAAAAACAATGATTCTCAAGGAAAAGAAGACCCAGGTTATTCT
>JAZOQT010000042.1:0-2103 GCA_045656245.1 Faecousia sp. | reverse complement strand
CGACCAAATCGGCACGCCCACCTATACCTACGATTTATCCCGCCTGCTGGTGGATATGGTGGAAACGGAGAAGTACGGCTACTATCACGCCACCAACGAGGGCGGCTTCATCAGCTGGTATGACTTTGCCTGTGAGATTTTCCGTCAAGCAGGCTATACCACCAAGGTGGTACCGGTTACCACAGAGGAATACGGTCTTTCCAAGGCTGCAAGACCCTTTAATTCCCGGCTGGATAAATCCAAGCTGATTGCCAAAGGGTTTACCCCCCTGCCCACCTGGCAGGACGCCCTCGCCCGGTATCTGAAGGAGATCGAAGAATAATGGGACAGATTACAGTTGAAAAAAATGTGGGCGGTATTGAGGGCCTGTGCGTCATTACCCCCAAGATCCACGGGGACAACCGGGGCTATTTCATGGAGACCTACAGCCAAAGAGATATGGCAGAAGCAGGCCTGGACATTCCCTTTGTTCAGGACAATCAGAGCATGTCTGTGAAAGGTGTTCTGCGGGGACTGCACTTCCAGAAGCAATTCCCCCAAACCAAGCTGGTACGGGCAATTAAGGGTCGGGTCTTTGACGTAGCGGTGGACCTGCGGGCGGACTCCAAGACCTATGGCAAGTGGTACGGCGTGGAGCTGACCGAGGAAAACAAGAAGCAGTTCCTCATTCCCAAGGGCTTTGCCCACGGCTTTTTGGTGCTGACCGACACTGCCGAATTTTGCTACAAGTGCGACGATTTCTACCATGCAAACGACGAAGGCGGTCTGGCATGGAATGACCCGGAAATCGGTATTCGCTGGCCGGAGCTGGTGGGCGACTACAAGGGCAGCGCCAGCGCAGAAGGCTACACCCTTTGCGACGGCACACCCCTGAATTTAAGCGAAAAAGACCAGAAATGGCTGGGGTTGAAAGACACCTTTGCCTTCTGATAAGGAGATACTATGACCGAACCTCTCATTTCCGTCATCGTGCCGGTTTACAAAGTTGAGGCGTTTCTCCACAAATGTGTGGACAGCATTCGCGGCCAAAGTTATCAAAATCTGGAGATTCTCCTCGTTGACGACGGCTCTCCCGACAATTGCGGGCAGATGTGCGACAGCCTTGCCAAGGAGGACGCCCGTATAAAGGTAATTCACAAGGAAAACGGCGGTCTGTCCTCTGCAAGAAACGCAGGGCTTGATGCCATGACCGGGGATTATGTGGGCTTTGTGGACTCCGATGACTGGATTGACCCGGAAATGTACCGGACGCTCCTGACCCAAATGCAGGAAAGCGGGGCGAAAATCGGCGCCTGCGGTATTGCTATGGAATATCCCGACAGAACCCAGAGCTGGAACCCCTACGCAGACCCAGAGGATGCGCCCCGGGTGCTCACTGCGCTGCAGGCGCTGCAGGAGCTGACACGGCAGTTCGTCATCTCCAACAGTGTGTGCGACAAGCTGTTCAGCGCCTCTGTTTTTAAGGATATCCGCATGACGGAGGGTATCATTCACGAGGATATGGAGATTATGCACCACTGTCTGGAGCAGTCGGAGCAGGTGATTTATATCCCCAAGCTGTTTTATCACTATCTCATGCGGGAGCAGAGTATTACCCACGGGGCATGCGCTCCCCGGAAATTTACCATGACCGATATGACACGCAAGCGTATGGAATACTACGCAAAGGCCCATCCGCAGGCTTACCCCTACGGGGTCTGCGGGCATATCACAGCCTGTCTGGATCTCATCTGGATGTCTGCC
The DNA here is from genome assembly GCA_045656245.1 of Faecousia sp. GTDB lineage: Bacteria > Bacillota > Clostridia > Oscillospirales > Oscillospiraceae > Faecousia. The sequence goes on along the minus strand of JAZOQT010000042.1, from coordinate 360 downwards.
GGCGTGGCAGATTGCAAGGATCTGCGGAAAACCCTCATAAAAGAGGTGCGCGCCCTTGCTCAACAGGAAATCAAGGCGCTCATGCCCAAAAAGAATCAAATCCGGCTGATGCTCTGCCGGTTCAGCCCCTTCCTGTATTCCCAATTTATGAAACTGTATCACCGCTGAGGGTGATGAGAAAGCAGAGGTGAAGCAAACCGTGGCTATCCCCAAGGACAAGCTGGTATCTGTGGTGATTGTATCCTACCATGCGGAGGATTCCATCGCCCAGACGCTGGACAGCATTTACGCCCAGACCTATCCCTATATTGAGCTGATTGTTTCCGACGATGCATCTACGGACAACACCGTTGCGGTGGC
>JAZOQT010000041.1:0-71902 GCA_045656245.1 Faecousia sp. | reverse complement strand
GACTACAAAGGCATCAACGTGGAAGACGACACGAAGCTCCGTCGTGAACTCCGCGCCGCAGGCGTTGAGTACACCGTCGTAAAGAACACCCTGACCAAGTTCGCTCTGAAGAACGTTGGTTTCGATGCTCTTGACGTTCATATGGAAGGTACCACCGCTCTGGCTACCTCGACCGATGACGTGATTGCTCCTGCAAAGATCCTTTGCAAGTATGCGAAGACTCACGAAAACTTCAAGATCAAGGCAGGCTTCTGTGACGGCGAAATCATGGATGAAGCAGGCGTTAAGGCTCTGGCAGCAGTTCCCAGCAAGGAACAGTCTCTGGTCAACCTTATGTATGTTCTCCAGGCTTCTACCCGCAACCTGGCTGTGGTATTGAACCAGTACGTGGAAAAAATGTCCGAACCCGCAAGCGAATCCGCAGAAGCGTGAGAATAATTATCGTCACGCAAATTAACAAACTTACTATTTAGGAGGAAAATTAAAATGGCTAGCGAAAAGATCACTAACATTGTTGAAGAACTCAAGGCTCTTACTATTATCGAAGTTGCTGAACTCGTAAAGGCAATCGAAGAAGAATTCGGCGTTTCCGCCGCTGCTGCAACTGTTGTTGCTGCTGCTCCCGCTGCTGACGGCGCTGCCGCTGCTGCTGAAAAGGATGAATACGATGTCATCCTGACCGATGTCGGTGCTTCCAAGATGGGCGTTATTAAGGTTGTCCGTGAAATCACCGGTCTGGGTCTGAAGGAATCCAAGGAAATCGTTGACGGCGCTCCCAAGGCTGTTAAGGAAAAGGTTTCCCAGGCTGACGCTAATGCCGCTAAGGAAGCTCTCGAAGCTGCCGGCGCTAAGGTTGAACTGAAGTAATTTCACCTCACGTAAAAGAGACACGACGCATCCGTCGTGTCTCTTTTTTTGTATCCAAAAAACCACTCCATCGTCCCGCGGTTGAAAAACAGGCGTTTATGCATTTCGTTCTTCGCTGGAAAGGGGAGAGGTTTCTAAGCCAAAGCTGATGGAAATGGCTCGGTCCACCCGATCCATAGCTTCCCGATCCAGATGCCCCATGCGTTCCTTCAGGCGGCGTTTGTCCAAGGTGCGGATCTGCTCCAAGAGAATAATGGAATCACGGGCAAGTCCGTAATTTCTTGCATCGACCTCAATGTGGGTGGGGAGACGGTTTTTATTGATCTTGCTGGTAATGGCGGCGGCAATCACCGTGGGAGAATGGCGATTTCCCGTATCATTCTGGACAATCAGGACCGGCCTTGTGCCTCCCTGCTCACTGCCAACCACAGGAGATAAGTCTGCATAAAAAATATCGCCACGCTTAACTGATGCTTCCATGTGCTTCACGCTCCGAAGAAATCTGACCTGCGCTACCATAAGATTTCCTATGTAACGCGGTTAATTCTATTCTTCCACGCCCAAACAGGATTTATACGGTATCGCCTGCAAATTATCCTATGCCCGAAGCACAGTAAAGTTACAAAAAGCAAAAGTTTCTTACTTCCATCGACAGGATTCTTCTTCCCTGCCACAAGATTTCCCCCCGCACCGGGGTATCCTCCGCTGTAAGCCAGATATCCAGATGCAGCGCATTTTCTTGGTAGCTATCGTCAATAGCAAGGCGAACGTGTTCTCCCTCTGTGCCGCAGGAGGTCAGATAGCCGCTCCGCAGGGTATTCATCAAAAGCCAGGGCGCAGATATGGGAGAAACCTGCCCGTCTGCCAACAGTTCAAAGGCAATCGCCTGCCGGTCGAATGTAAATTTCCCGCCCTCTGGGCTGACTGTGCCTGTTATGCCTGCCAAGGTTTCGGGTTTTTTAACCTCAAATGTAAGTGTCCCGTCCTTTTCCGCCTTGCAGAAAAGCGTAAAGTTAACGGACATATCGCCGTAATTTGCCGTAATGTCCGTATCAAAAGAAACTCCCTGTGCCAGTAGCTTTGACCGCAGTGCCATGGCTCTGTCCATAGATTCCCCGGCAGCAGCACAGCCTGTTAAAAATAACACTGTCAGCAACAAAACCGCCAAGCGCTTCAAATGCATCGCCCCTTATTTCATAAGTTGCGGAAGCACCTCCAGCATATCCATAGGCAACATACCGTACTGTCCCAAGCGTTCCTTGCACACATCCCCGGCCATGCCGTGAAGCCACACGCCGCAGGCAGCCGCCTGCAAAGGCTGCATGCCCTGACCGCATAAGCTGACAATCACGCCGGAAAGAACATCGCCGCTGCCCCCTACTGCCATGCCGTTGTTGCCGGTTTCATTTATGTAGCACCCGACGCCGTCAGTTACCACGGTGCCGTGTCCTTTCAGGCACAAAATACAGCCGTTTTGCCGGGCAAATTCCGTAGCTGCAGTAACCCGGTCATAGGGCGCTGATACGCCAAGGCGGGCAAATTCCCCCGCATGGGGTGTTAAAATCGTGGTATATTGCCGCTTCCGCAATATATCCATATGCGTTGCCAGCAGGTTTATGCCATCGGCATCCACCACCACCGGGCATTGGGCATGCTCCATAACTGCCTGCAAAACAGCCAAAGTACCGGCACTTTGTCCAAGCCCCGGCCCAATTAACACGGCGTCCATTTGCTCCAGTAATTCCAGAATAACCGGCACAGTCTCCCCGGAAAGCATACCGCCGTCATCGTTCATAGGAAGAACCACCGGCTCTGTGAGCTTGATGGCTTCGATGGCGTAAATGCTTTCCGGAACGCACAAATACACCAACCCAGCGCCGCTTCGCAGTGCGCCAAGGGCGCTGAGCGCCGCCGCGCCGGTGTAGCCGCGACTGCCACAAAGTAACAGCAGCTTTCCAAATGTCCCCTTATGGCCTTCCACAGGGCGCTGAGGGAGCATATTTTTTACATCATTGTATTTTAACTTCAAAATTTCCAATGCAAACACCTCATTTTCATGGTATCACAGGAAAAAAACGCCGTCAACAGGTTTGGTATCGGCAAGAAAAATTTGCACATACTACCAGCAAGGACGGTGATACCTTTTGGCAAAAAATAAAGTTGGCAAGCAAAGCCTGATATTTTCCACCACTCCGGTGATAACCCATTGGGCAAGTGTGGCAGGAAAGAAGGAATCAGAAGGCCCGTTGGCCCACACCTTTGACATCACCTTCAAGGATACCTATTTCGGCCAGAAAACCTGGGAGCAGGCGGAAAAGCAGCTGCAAAAAATCGCTTTGGACACGTTGCTGAAGAAAGCAAATTTAACAAAAGATGATATTGATGTGGCTTTCTCCGGAGATTTGCTGAACCAGTGCATCAGCTCGTCGTTCCCTTTGCGAAACACCGGGATTCCCCACCTGGGACTCTACGGCGCTTGCTCCACCATGGCAGAAAGCCTGCTGTTGGCGGCTATGGCAGTGGGTGGAGAATACTGCAACCGCGCGGTGGCAATGACCTCCTCCCATTTTGCATCCTCGGAACGTCAGTACCGCTTTCCCCTTGGCTACGGAGGACAACGTCCTCCCACTGCCCAGTGGACGGTTACCGGCTCAGGAGCAACACTGGTATCCTCCCAGGGCAAGGGAGCGAAAATTACCGGCTGCACCGTTGGTACTGTTACGGATTTGGGTATTCAGGATGCCAATAATATGGGCGCAGCTATGGCCCCTGCGGCATATCAAACCATTCGCGCCCATTTGGAGGATTTTCAGATCAATCCCGAGGAATACGACCTGATTATTACAGGGGACTTGGGACAATTGGGGAAAGAAGCACTGCTGGAGCTTTCTATCAGGGACGGAATATCTCTTGGCGGCAGACTGGCAGACTGCGGTACCCTTGTATACGATGTGATAAAGCAGGATGTCCACAGCGGTGGCTCCGGTTGCGGCTGCAGCGCCATTACCCTGTGCGGTTATCTGCTGGATCAGCTGAACACCGGGAAGCTGAAAAAGCTTCTGTTTTGCGGTACGGGAGCCTTACTCTCCCCCACCTCAACCCAGCAAGGGCTGCCCATTCCCGGGGTATGTCATGCTGTGGCAATTCAATCCGGGAGGGACTGAAATGGACTATGTAAAAGCATTTATTGTCGGCGGTCTGTTTTGTGTAGTCGGGCAGATTCTCATTGATAAAACCAAGCTGACCCCGGCAAGAATTTTGGTAAGTTACGTTGTTATCGGCGTTTTGCTGGGGGCAGTCGGTGTATACAAGTCATTGGCAGAATTTGCCGGGGCAGGTGCAACGGTTCCTCTGACTGGCTTTGGGTATTTGCTTTCTAATGGTGTACGGGAAGCCGTGGACGCAGACGGCTTTCTGGGGATATTCACCGGCGGTCTAAAAGCCTGCGCCGGCGGAATAACCGCCGCAATCGTCAGCGCTCTGGTGGTAAGTCTGATTTTTAAACCGAGGGATAAATCCTAAACTTTGGGGCAACCTATTTTTGCGGTATGCCGCAAGTACAGATTAGGAGGAAATAGTTATGAATAACCAGAACAAGAACCAGAATCAGAACCAGAACCAGAACCAGAACCAGAACCAGAATCAGAACCAGAACCAGAACCAGAATCAGAATCAGAACCAGAATCAGAACCAGAACCAGAATCAGCAGAACAAGAACAGCCGATAACGAAACACACCCACCGGAAAACCCGGTGGGTGCGCTTTTTTACAGCATTACATACCGCTCCATATGGAAAAAATACAGCCGCGCTTCCTTCACAGGAATGCCGTAAATACGGGAAAGAGCATGGGCATACGCCTGAACCTGGGGACGGTATTGCTCTATGCGCTGCGGAAGACATTCCTCTGTAACCCGGTCGGTTTTAAAGTCCACAACGGTGATGCCCTCCGGTTCAATCACAGCAAGGTCCACTACGCCCTGCAGGAGAATTTCCTCCCCCTGTAAATTCTGTCCGTAATGCCCTGCCCTGTCTAAAATGGAGAACTTAAACTCCCGAACAGTCTGCGCCCCTGCGCAGATTCTTTTACCCAAATCCGTGCAGAAAAAACGGGCAATTCTTCCACAGTCCACCATGTCCGCCTGCTCCTGTGTCAACAGGCGTTGGGAAACCATACGGGAAATCTCCCCTGACACAGCATTCTCCGTTTGGCAGCGGGTCGTTGAAATGTACTGCAAAACTGTGTGAACAGCATTTCCGTAATCCGTAGCAGACCGATTCTTACCACGCTGCATTGGCTTACGCCAAGTCGCAGCAAAGGGTTGCGGGGCAAATTCAGCCGCTTCCGCATCCTTTTCCCTGCCCTTGCGCTGGGTGGCAGTCTGCTTTGACGGCGCCAATGTAGCCGCCATGTGGGGATAGGTATATCCCAATATTTTGCCAATTTCATTCACTGACTGCTGGGGCAGTTCTTCTGCCAACCGTATCGCTTTCTCACAGGTACCGTCTGTTTCCGGGACAACCGCTGTTTCGATCCGCCAGACAGGTTCTTTTAAGCAGGTTTCCGCAGGCCTTCCCCCCATGGCAAACAACGCCCCGGCCTCCATACGGGTAAGGGCTGCCATCAGCACCCAATCCCCGGGACACACGGCGTCCATGGAAACCAGCTGTCTATCGCCCATATCCATACGGTTGGCAATATGGGAAACATCCTCCTCCAGCTTCTTTGCCCCGTAGGTCATAATGAGCCTGTCCCTTGCCCGGGTCAGAGCAACATACAGCACACGCATTTCCTCCGAAAGGCTTTCCGACGTCATCTTTGCGGCGATGGCTTTTTTTGCAATGTTGCCGTAGCGGATCCGGTTTTTGGTATCCACGGCGCACATGCCGATGCCCAGCTCCTGGTGGCACAACACATGATTGCGGATACTTTCCCGGTTAAATTCCCGGGAAAGCCCTGCCACAATTACCACAGGAAATTCCAATCCCTTGGATTTGTGGATACTCATTAAGGTTACCGCGCCCTTGGCATTTTGTTCCCCCGAGGAAAGCAAGCCACTTTCCGCAACAGAATCCAAATAATACAAAAACTGTTCCAAATCCCGGTGCCCGCCGGATTCAAAGCCTGCGGCCAGGCGGTAAAATTGGAGCAAATTCTCCCGTTTCTCCTCGCCCATGGGCATGGCGGCATAGATACTGTCCAGCCGGGTTTGGGCAAAGATTTCCTCCAGCAGCTGGGAAAGGGATTTCACCGAGGCGCTGTTGCGCAGCGACGAAAGCCGTTCCAAAAACGCCTTTGCTTTGGCCATGGAGGATTGTAAAAGGGCATCGTACATACTGCAATTGCGGTTACCGGCGCGGAAGGATGCCAAGTCGTCAGCTGTAAAGCCAAAAATCGGACTTGCCAGAGTTGCCAGCAAGGGGATATCCTGCCGGGGATTGCTGACGGTTTGCAGTAGCGACCGCAGGGCAATAATCTCCTCTGCCTGGAGCAAATCCCTTCCTGTGCCGGTATTTACCGGAATCCCAAGGCTGCCCAGCGCCGCAGTATAGTAATGACCGGAAGAACCGGGAGAACGAAGCAAGATGGCAATATCCTCCGGCGCGATAGGCCGCAGGCCATCTTTATCCCGAACAAAGTGTGTGCCGTCCAGCAGCTCCTGCACCCGGGATGCCACAAAGGCCGCCTCTTCGGGATAGGTATTCTCCTGCACATCAATGCCCCAAAATTCCACCTCCGGCTCACCCAGAGGCTCGTGGGGCAAACCTTCCACCAGGGCTTGCGTTTCATCGTAAATAAGACCGCCTACCGCAGGAGACATGCAAGCTTCAAACACATGATTTACCCCTGCCAGCACCCCGCCGCCGGAGCGGAAGTTGCTGGTAAGCTGCAGCTTTCTCCCATGTCCAGGCTTTGCCTCCTCAACAGGAGAAAACCGGGTTTGCTTGTCAAGAAAGATTCCCGGGTCAGCCAGCCGGAACTGATAAATGGATTGCTTCACATCGCCAACCATAAAGCAGTTCTGCCTTTCCTGTGTCAGGGCAGTGAAAATTGCATCCTGTACAGCATTGGAGTCCTGATACTCGTCCACCATGATTTCCCGGAACCGCTGGGACACCTCTTTCGCAATGGCGGTCAGACCGCTCCTTTGCCTGCCCAGCAGCAAATCCAAGGTGTACTGCTCCAAATCGCTGAAATCCAAAATACGGCGAACGCGTTTTGCCCGGTCGTACTCCCCGGAAAAACGCTTCACCAGAGCAACCAATCCCCGCAAGGCAGGTAACGAATCCTGCAAATCCTGCAGCACCGTTTCGCTGTTGTCAGAAAAGGCCTTCAGTTTCTTTTCCAAACCCTTTTTACAGGCGCTGCGCACCGATTTAATCCGCTCCGCCAGAATACCGTCGCACTTTTTAGAGAAGGTCAGCCGTCCGTAATCTATGTTCTTTCGGGCAATCACCTGGTCCCAGGTTTCGCTTTGCGACAGGCAGACCAGTTGTTCTACTATGGACTGCAGCACCTGGGCGGGCTTTTCCATGCCTTCAGCGGCCAATGCCGCATTGACACAGTCCTTCATCGCTCCGATTTGCAAGGCCAGATAGCCGCGCAAATCCTCCAGCAAATACTTGCCCCATACCGTCTGCGCCCCGTCTGTCAGCTCATCCACCAGGGCATTCTCCACGCAGGCATCCAGCCAGCGCTCCGGCAAAAGATGACACCGGGCGCTGTCATACACCTTCAGCAGGATTTCCGGAACAAGTCGGTCGTCCCGTCCCAGGCCCTGGGTGTCCACAAAGGCATAAAAATCACTGTTTTCCGGTTCCTGGCTGTACATATCCTCCAGCAGCCGTTGGATACAGTTCATGCGCAGCTGGGCGCACTCGTTTTCATCGGCCACACGGAAATCCCCGGGAATATCCAGCATATAGGCGTATTCCTTCAGCAAATCTCCGCAGAAGCCGTGCACCGTGGAAATTTTGGCAAGATACAACCGCTGCATTTGCTGCTGCAGATGGCGGTTTTCCGGTTGAACTGCCATCAGCTCCGTCAAGGCCCTGGCAATTTTTCCACGCAGCTCCGATGCGGCTGCCTTGGTGTAGGTAATCACCAGAAAATCGTCCAAATTGGCAGGCGCTTGCCCGTCTTTCAGATAAGACAGAAGACGGTCCACCAAAACCTTCGTTTTTCCAGAGCCTGCGGCGGCGCAGACCAGCAGATTCCCGCCCCGGTTGGTTACCGCTTCGCGCTGTTGCGGCGTCAGCTTTTCAGCCATGGTCATGCACCTGCCTTTCGATTTCCTCCCAGAAGCGCTGGGCCTCCATGGTTTTATAATTCCTGCGGTTTTCTTCACGGCTTTCCTTGCAGATACTGCCGTAGGGACAGTAAGCGCAGGCGCTGTGAGATAGTCCCCGGGTATAGGGATTGGGTGAAATCTTGCCGGATGCAATTTCGTCCACCAAGTCCCCAATAAGGGCAAATACATAGCCCTTTAACAGCCGTAACTGTTCCCTGTCTGCCAAGTCTCCGGACAAGGAGCCGTCCTTTTTCCGCGCGCAGGACAGGCGGGAATACGCTTCTCCGGGTTCCATGGCATTCAGAACCTCCTCATCATGAAGAAGCAGTCCCTTTCGCTTCCATTGCTTTTGCCACAAAGCGTGGGCTTCCTCGTCGGACAGCTTTCCGTCTGCAGATACCAGCGGAGCTCTTGCCGGGAAATACTGCACCCCTGCCGCTTGCGGATTGCCCCCAATCAAAGCATTTCCGTTATCCTCCAAGGCAAACAGATAGAGGAGCATTTGCAGTCCTACACCGTTATATACATCGCAGTAGTCAAAGTCTTTTCTGCCGGTTTTATAGTCCACCACCCGGAAATAGTGCTTATCTCCGTCTCGAAAAATGTCAACACGGTCGACAAAACCTCTTAACGCCGCAGGCATATTTTTTCCCGACACATCCACCGCGGCCATATCTGCGTTATCACCAAAGCCCAATTCAAAAGCGGCGGGTAAAAACCGGGATTGCTTCAATTCCTGCCAAAGCTCTGTAACCACCATTTCCAGCTCCCGCTGATTTCTGGCAAACAGATACTGCAGGCGATTGGAGTCAATATCCTTAAACCGTTCGTCAATATACTGCCTGGCATATTCCTGGGCCAAGGAAAGGGTCTCTTCCAGAGAAACGGCGGCAAAGCCCCCTTTTTCCATCACAGAAGCGGCGCACTTTTCCAAAACAGAGTGGACAAAGCTGCCAAACTCCGCCGGGTCAACACTGGCTTCTTTCCGTTCCTTTGCCCGCAGACCGTATTTCAGGAAATAGGACAGGCGGCATTCTGCCTGTCTGTCAATTTGGGAGGCAGACAGCATCAGCCGCTGACCGTACAGCCCTTCGATATTGCTGCGGCTTACACTGCCCAGATCATAAGACGCGCGGCGGCAGGTTTCCTCGTATTGCTCCGCCAGTCCCAGAGCTGCCGCCTGCTTCTGCGCCCCAAATTTGGCCAGATAACCCCCAGCGTCCCAGGGATTCATCACCAGCGCTTCCAACCCCTGCTCTGCCTTTTCCTCTCCACCGGACATCTGGCTGATGCGGCGGAATACATAGGAGGGCTGCAGGCTGCCGCAAAGCACGGTTACAGACTCCGAAGCGCCGCAGAATACGCCGAAAATCTCTGCAAATTCCGCCTGTATACCCTCCATAGCGCCGCCGGTAAGGGGAACACCCAGGCTGCGCAGGACGGTACGCTCGTTGTCAGAAAGCAAGCCGGCAGAACCGGCATAGCCGGGAAGGGCCCCCTCATCCGCGCCCAAAACAAACAGATGCTTTACCTGCTGGCACCGCATGGCGCTGACAGGACCGGCCGTAATAGCATCCAAAACCGGGGGTATGGTCCCCACATCATACTGATTCAACAAAAGGCGAAGCAGCCTTACAAATACTTCCGGCTCCCAGGCTGTCTGCCCCAGAACCGACTGCATCTGCTCCAGCGCCCCCAGAAGAATCTCCCACAGCTGATTCATAATCTGGGCGCTGCGACTGTCCCCCTGGCCATTGAGAAAGTCTGCAAGCTGCTGCAAACGGGAGTCGAAACCGATTTCCTCCAGAAATGCCAGAAGCGCATCTACCTGCCCGTGCAAATCCTTACTTTCCACAATTCCCTGTCGCAGAGAGAACAGCGGTGTCAAAGCCCGTACCCGGTCATTGTTCAACTTATTCAGCTTCTCCCGGTCTGCCTCTGTCCACAATCCCCCCAGTTCCTTGGGGTGCTGTGTCCATTCTTCCTGCCAACGCTTGCCCCGGATTCCCCACAAAACAGCATAATTCTCCATGTCGTCGCAGGAATCACGATCCAGGCAGGATAAGGGAGACTTGAGATACCGAAAAATATCCCGCTGTTCAAAACCGCCCAGAGCTGCATCCAGCGCCGCCAGCACCGTAGCGATGACACTGTTTTCTCCGATATCCTCTGTGCCCGATAAGTACAGCGGCACATCACACCGGCGAAACAATAGGCGAAGATAATCCTGATAGCGGGAAAAATCACTACACACAATGCCAATGTCCCGATACCGGCAGCCGCCCCGTACCAACTCCATCGCCCGGTGCAATACTGCCTGCGCTTCCTCCTCCGGAGAGCGGGCCACCACCGCGCGCATACCGGAAATCCCCTCCGGCAGCGCCCCTTGGAACAGAGCGACACATCCTCTGTGCAGGGCCGAATCCGTTTTTGGCAGGGTAATAATTTCTGTTTCAATACCACAGCGACGGGCACAGGAAAGCAACTCCAACGCGGTTTTTCCTGCCTTTTCAAAGGCCAGCGCGTGGGAATCCACACAGTCGCAGTTCAATCCAACGGTAATCTCCGAAGATGTTGCCATCAGCTGCTCCAGAACACCCATGTGCTGACGGGTAAAATCGGGAAAGCCGTCTATGTAAAACACGTGGTTTTCACCGAAATCGCAGTCAGAAAACTTGTCAATCAGCCAGTTCATCTGCTCTCTGGGGTCCTTTTTCCCCCGGGTGCAGAGGCTGTCATAGGTTTCCAGAAGCAGGGAAAGCTCCTCCAGCTTTTGGGCCAGACTGCCCTGGGCATCCCGGGAAGCCCGACGCAGGTCCTCAGGGGAAATACAGCACCGCTTAAATTCGTCTACGATGTCCACCAGCTGGGTTAAAAATTCCGGCTTGGTCTCCACAGACGCGTAGGCCTTCAGCCTGCTGTGCAGCTGTCTGGCTGCTGTGGCCATGGCTACCATGCGGCCACCGCCGTCCATACATTCCTCCGGACCGCAGGCGCAGTATTCCGTTACACGGCGTACCAGCCGGGAAAAAGACAGCACCTGGGCAAAGCGGCTGGCGGTATCGCCGGTGCAGGCGCAGAGTCTGCGTTCCATATCGTGGCTGATAAGCTCCGGCACCAATAAAATTCTGCCGGGCAGTTCCTGCTGAACATCCCGGGCAACGCGCCCAAGGATTTCTTTCCGAACAGCTACCCAATCCGTGGACAGAATCAATCGAAGCATGGGTGTACCCCCTCTCTTTTTTCTGTATTATAGCACACCTTGCGTCCAAAAAACAGGACACAACCCTTATCTGTGGAAAAATTTTTGTATTTGCCCCAAAACATCCAGGAAGAAAAAGCGGATTTGATAGGGTTTTTCCCCCTGTAGCGCGCCGGTCAGGCTATCGTCAAATCCAGAACCCGTAGCGGTGTCCCGGAACGCCTCCCCGGTCGCTTCTGCGCATAAGGTGGGAAATACCACACACCACCAGTTACGCCCTTCTCCGCTGCCGATGGTAATGCGTAAGGATTCATATACGCCCGCCGGGAGAGAAAAAGTATCGTAATGCCGTGTATCAAAGCACTCCTTGTCAAGCGTAACCGCAACTTTCTCTCCTGCGCCGATTTGCGTCAAGGTATCATTTGCAACTGCCTCCACCTGGGCAAGATGGGAAGAAAGATAATTCTTTGCCTCCTCCACAGTTCCAAACTCCGCCATAGCGTCTTCCAAATAGGCCACAACAGCATCTTTGACCTGCAATTTTATGCTCTGGTCCTCCTGGGAATCGGAATTGGCCACCACATGAAAACGGATTACCCCGTCATTCAGTGTTTTTCTGTTGGCAAGAACACTGACCGTCCAGATCAGCGCAAAGACACACAGACAAATTCCTGCAAATTTCAAAAATTTTCTCATAAAAAACACCGTCCATTCCGGAATAAGACCAGTATGGACGGTATTTTGCAAAATTATACAGCGCTGGCAATAAATACCTGGGGATAGTTCTCCTTCAGCATATTGCAGGCAACGGCAGCAAACTCAAAATTGGGCATAATTGCAAACACCGCAGAACCCGAGCCGGTCATCTGCTGTGTCAGCGCGCCGTAGGAATGGAATATCGACTTGATATAGTTCAGCTCCAGATGCTCACTGCTTACCACAGGGTCAAATACGTTCCAGACATTCTCTGCAACCTTACCCAAATCCCCTGCCAGCAGTGCGCTTTCCATAGCCCGATTGTCGGGACGGCGGGCAATTCCCACCTCGTCCAGCTTACGGTACAGCTCCGGCGTGGAAGCAGAAAATTCCGGCTTGCACACAACAAAAACACACTCCGGCATATCCGGCAGCTTCCGCAGACGCTCTCCCCTGCCTTCCACCATCGCTGTGCCGCAAAGGGTGCAAAAAGGCACATCGCTACCCACCTGGGCGCCCAATTCTGCCAGCGCCAGAATGGACAGAGGACTGCCATAGTGGCGATTCAGCGCCCTCAGAACTGCAGCTGCATCTGCGCTGCCGCCGCCAAGGCCGGCCTGACTGGGAATCCGCTTGGTAATGCGAATCTCCAGCCCCGTAGTCTGCTTGCCGGTAACTTCCAAATACAGTTTCGCGGCCTTCCAGGCGAGGTTGCTCTCATCGCAGGGAATGCCTGCTTTGTCGCAGCGCAAAACCCAGGGCTTTCCGGTATCCACATCAACTTCAATATCGTCCCGAATGGAGATGGTTTGCATCACGCTTTGCAGGTCGTGATAGCCGTCTTCCCGTTTTCCCAAAACGTCCAATGTTAAATTCAGTTTGGCAAAAGCGCCTTCATACAGAGTGGTCATCAAAATGCTCCTTACGTGTTTTTTATGATTATAACGGAAAAACAGGAATTTTGCAATGTATAATTCGGAAAACTCGGGGGATTCTATGAATGTCCAAAAAAATGATTGGAGGGTTCCGCATGGATACACTGGCATTGATTTTGTCCATCATCGGCAGTATTAACTGGGGTTTGGTGGGTATTTTCCAGTTTGACCTGGTGGCTTGGCTCTTTGGCGGCACAGGCAGTGTGGTCAGCCGGATTATCTACACCGTCATCGGGCTTGCCGGTCTGTGGTGCATTTCCCTGCTGTTTCGCAAGGGCAGAAATGCTGCCGGAGAATAAGGCAAAAATAAGCGGCAGCACAGTTGTATGTGCTGCCGCAAATTTTATGCAGTTTTCACACGGACAATGCAGGAGTAGGTTTCTCCTTCGTAGGTGCAGGATACGGTAATATATTTCAGCTTCAAATCCGAAGTGCTCTTTACACCGGTGATCTTGTTGCCTTCAATTTGCACATACCCTTCATGGTCAGCCTTCCAGGTAACATTCATGGCTGTATTATTGCTGTCCAGCACCTTCACCCACCAATATTCCCCAACCTTAATGGTCATATCACCGCCGTCAGGGCTCAGGTGATACGTGCCGTCATTGGGTTTAGTCTCCTCGGTGGTGGAAGAACTGGCTTTAAAGCTGCAACGAACGATACAGGTATAGGTCTTTCCGCCGTACTGGGCGTGTACCTTTGTGGTGCCGGGGGCAACCGCTGTAACAAAGCCGTTTTCAATCTTGGCGATGGCAGGATTGTCAGAGGTCCAGGTAATCAGCGTGGGGCTGATGGTCATGCTGGATTTGTAGGCGCGCCACATTTCCCCTGCCTTGAGCAAGGTGGTGTCGCTGAATCCGGTAGTGTCGTCCTTGTAGGGCGTATCAAAGGCAAAGACAAAATCTTCGTCCACATCACCGGTGGTCCCGGTAGGCTCCTGCTGACCCTGGGTGGGCTCCTGAGTAGAAGCAAAGCTGCAGATAACCTTACATTCCTTGGTAATGCTGCCGCAGGTAACGGTAATCACCGCTTCACCGCCGCCAACAGCTACAATGCTGTACTTATCCCCTGCAGGCTCAATCTTTACAACAGATTCATCGGAGGATTGGCATACCACAGTATCCGTGGTGTTAAGAGGTGCAAATTCAACCTTGAGCGGCCAGCTGTCTCCCGCGGACAAAAACTCGATGTTCTTGTTGGAAATTTCCAGGGTGGTGCAGGGAATTTTCAGTTCAGTTTGGCCCTGGGTAGGCGCTTGGGTAACGCTGGGGCTTGTCCCCGTGGGCTGCGCGTCTGCCGGGGCAAAGAAGCGAACACCGATGTAAATTACCACTGCGATAATCGCCACCAACAGCGCAATCACCACAATTACCAGCCCCATATTAGTCTGCTGGTCCTCCTCGTCGGATTGAGAGGATTCCTTCTTGATGGGATTGCGTCTGGTATTTCCCTTGCTGCGACGACGCACATTCTGCTTGGAGAACCGACCGCCGGGTACATAAGTATATGTAGCATCTTCCTTCACCTGGGAAACCTCGTCGGCGTGGGTCTGGTCGTCGCCGGTTTTGGCGCTGCCGCAGATGGGGCACTGGGTGGCAGTTTCCGGATAGGCTGTTCCGCAAACATCACAGATAACCTTATTCATGCTTGTTCCTCCAATCCTGCGCAATCTCTGCGCATTTTTAGTTATTATACCATGGTGTTTTTGTGAATGCAAGAGTCCAAAACCGAATCAACGCAGGAACTTTGTTCCATTTGTTTCCATTCGACGGCATTCGACGGAAAACCCTTTGGAAAATACCGGAAATGTGGTTGCTTTTTTGCGAAATTTATTTTATGATATATGTAATCATGATTATTAAGGAGGCGATGGAATTGGCACAACCCAAAAACATCACGCCTTTGCTGGGAAATCACATCATCGGAGATGCCATTAGCAGCCGCAACGGCATTCGGTGTTGCCCCGTAATGGAACAGGATACCGAGAATAAATACATACTGAAAATTCTTTCTCTGCCCCCCTCCCAAACCCAGGTGGATGCCCTTCTGCTCACCGGCATTTGCCAGGACAAAGAGTCCGCCAGGGACTACTACGAACAGGCTGCCCAAGAGATAATTCAGGAAGCGGAGCTTCTGCAAAAGCTTTCCAAATCTCACGGCTTTGTGGGATTTGCAGGCTGGCAGACAGAGCCTATGGAGGAAGATAACATCGGCTGTGAAGTCTACCTGCTGGCGGACTACCGGTCCACCCTTGCGCGGTATATGGCCCGCAATCCCATGACCCATTTGGGCGCGGTAAATTTGGGACTGGACCTGTGCGCAGCATTGGCCCTTTCCCGGGAAAACGGCTATTTGTATGTGGCCTTAAAACCGGAAAATGTGTACATTACCCCCTCCGGGGAGTATCGCATTGGCGATCTGGGCTTTATTGCCATGGATTCTCTGAACTTCGCTTCCCTGCCGGATAAATACCGCAGCGAATACACGCCGCCGGAGATTCAGGACGCATTATCTACCTTAAACTCCACCCTGGACATTTACGCCTTGGGATTAATTCTCTATCAGGCATACAACAACGGTCAGCTTCCCCAATCGGGAGAGAACGGAGAAATTCTCCCACCTGCCTATGCTGATTACGAGATTTCGGAAATCATTCTGAAGGCCTGCGCAGCCAATCCGGAGGAGCGGTGGCAGAGCCCCCTGGAGCTGGGGCAGGCTCTGGTATCCTACCTGCAGCGCAACAGCATCAACGACACCTTAATCGTCCCCACCCCCATTGTAACGGAGGATGCGCCTGCACAGGAGGAAGAACCCCAGGATGCATTTGACGAAGACGACGAAACGCAGAAAAAGCCCAAGGACGAAGCCGACGAACTGGAACAGCTGGCTTTTTCTCTGACAGACGAAACCGCGCCCAGTGAGGAAATATTGAAATCTCTGCAGAAAACTAAGGTTACCTCTGAGGTCAGCGAGATTCTCAGCCAGGCCGAGGATTTGATGGACCTGCAGCCCCCGGCGCCGGTAGTTGCTCCTGATCCTGTCTTTGTCCCCATTCCGGAGCCCATCGTCCTCCAGGAGGAAGAAAACGAAACACCTGCCGAGGATGAGGATGCGAAAGCAGCAGAAGAAGCGGAAAACACTCAGCAAACCCAGGAAGCACCCTCTGACGAACCCGAAGCAGCGCAGGAGGATGCTCCCGTGGAAGAAGCCGAAGCTGCAGAAACCGAGGAGGAACTGATTCCGGAAGAGCCCACAAAAAAGCCCCGGAAGTTTAACGGCATCATCGTTGCCCTGTCCGTGATTTTAGCGGTGCTTCTTTTTGCTGCAGGCGGTTTTTACTTCTATGAAAGCTACGTCGTGAAAACTGTGGACAACCTTACCCTTTCCGGCGCTCAGGACTACCTCAACGTTACCCTGGATACGGACGTTGACAGCAGTCTTTTAACGGTGGTCTGCACCGATACCTATGGCAACACCAAGCAGCAATCGGTAGTGAATCACCAGGCCTATTTCACCGGTCTGACACCGGACACCCAGTACCGCATTACTGTGAAAATCTCCGGCTTCCACCGTCTGATTGGCGCTACCACCGACAGCTATACCACTGCTTCCCGTACGGAGATTCTGAATTTTACCGCAGTTACCGGCAGCGAGGACGGCTCGGTCATTTTGAACTTTGCGGTGCAGGGAGATGAGGAAACCCATTGGAAGATTTCCTACTCCGCTCCCGGCGAAGAAGAAAAAAGCCAGGAGTTTACCGGACACATTCTGACCTTAAACGGGCTGACTTTGGGCAAGACTTACACCTTCCGCCTGAAGCCGGTTTCCGACATTTACGTGGTGGGTAACAGCCAGCTGGAGCACACCGCCTCTGCATTGGTCTATCCCCAGAATCTGACGGTTCTGGGCTTCCAGAACAATATGCTCCATGCCACCTGGCAAGCGCCGGAGGGCACAGAGGTTTCTTCCTGGAACGTACGTTGCTACAACAACGCAGGCTACGACAAAACCTTTACCGTATCCGAGCCCAAAATCGCCATTGAGGGATTGGACCCCGCCCAGGGCTACACCATCAGCGTCAACGCCCAGGGTATGTCCCAGGGTAAAACCACACATGTTTCCGAAAATTCCGTAACTGTCAACAATCTGAAGCTGGACGACAGTGTGGACGGCGCCCTTACTCTCACCTGGGAATATGAGGGCGTGGACACTGATGAGGGCTGGCTTGTGCTTTATACTGTAAACGGCAGCAAACAGCAGGTTATCCGCTGTGAAGGCGCGAAGGCCACCATCTCTCCCCTGATTCCCGGCGGTGAGTACAGCATTACCATTCAGCCGCCCTCCGGCACAACGGTCTTTGGCGGTGTAACCGCTTACACTGCCTCGGGCGGTGATACCTTCAACAGCTATGGCATCACCGCTGATGAAATAAGATTCCGGATGTGCTGGACACCCAGGCAGGCCGGCTGGCACTGGTACAGCCTATATGAACGGGACTTTTCTACCACCTATAAGGTCGGCGAGCGCGCCTCCTACGTACTGATTTTTGACCGGAACGTTACTGCAGAAGGAAATGTATCGGTTTTGTTCGTTGTCAAGGATGCCGAAAACAATCCTGTCAGCATTGAAAGCATTTCCCAAACCTGGCAAAAGACCTGCTATGACCGCCACGGCGAACTGGACATTCCCATCATGCCTACCACACCGGGAAGCTACACAATGGACATCTATTTTGACGGCGCTCTGGCAAATACACAGGCCTTTACCGTTACCGAATAACACAAACAGCAGTCGGACTTCCGGCTGCTGTTTTTGTCAAAAATAGACTTGCATTTTTCCGCGACTGGTGGTATAATGTCCACAGCTACAGGAAAATGGAGGCCAAATCATGGAATTTGCCAGCCACGCAGCGCAGTATTTTTATGGCTACTATTACTTTTTTACGGTAAAAAAGTAATAGCGATTTGTGCTGCAGTTTTCCCAAAGGATTTCTAAATGTTTAAGCGCCGCACAGTATCGCAACTGTGCGGCGTTATTTGTTAGGAGATGTTTGTATGATTGCCATTTTGAAGCAAAACACGACCCAGCAACAAACCGAGCATTTGATTGCCTGGCTGAAAAACATGAACCTTGATGTTCATGTTTCCCAAGGCCAGGAGGTTACCATTCTGGGCTTGATTGGAGATACCAGTCGTGTGGATATGGAGCTTTTGGGAAGTCTGGAGATTGTGGAAACCGTAAAACGGGTGTCCGAGCCCTTTAAGCAGGCAAACCGGAAATTCCACCCCCAGGACACTGTGATTTCCGTGGGCAATGCAAAAATCGGCTGCGGTCATTTTGCCACCATTGCAGGCCCCTGCAGTGTGGAATCAGAGGAACAAATCGTCGGCATCGCTATGGCTGTGAAAGATGACGGCGCCAGCATTCTCCGCGGTGGCGCTTTTAAGCCCCGCACCTCCCCCTACGCCTTTGAGGGCATGAAGGACGAAGGGATACGGCTTTTGCTGAAGGCCAAGGAAGCCACAGGCCTGCCCATCATCACGGAGATTATGAATATTCGGGCTCTGGATTTGTTTGCCGACGTGGATATTATCCAGGTGGGCGCCCGCAATATGCAGAATTTCGACCTGCTGCAGGAATTGGGCAAAACCCAGAAGCCCATTTTGCTGAAGCGGGGCTTGGCCAACACCCTGCAGGAGCTTTTGATGAGCGCGGAATATATTATGAGCGAGGGCAACGAAAACGTGATTCTCTGCGAACGGGGAATCCGTTCCTTTGAAACCTACACCCGCAACACCCTGGACCTGTCCGCAGTGCCGGTACTGCATGAACTGTCCCACCTGCCGGTAGTGGTTGACCCCAGCCACGCCACAGGCAAAGCGCGGCTCGTTTCCCCAATGACTTGCGCGGCTGTTGCCGCCGGCGCTGACGGTATTATGATTGAGGTTCACAATGACCCCGCCCACGCGCTGTGCGACGGAGCCCAGTCCATCACTCCCCTGCAGTTTGCCCAGCTGCAGCAGCAGATTCTTCGTATTCGGGAGGCCATGGTATGAACGTGGGGATTCTAGGTCTGGGGCTCATTGGCGGCTCCATGGCCCGGGCCTTTTCCAAATCCGGGCATTATGTTTACGCCGAAGACAATGACCGAAGCATTTTTGAATTTGCCCAACTGGCAGGCGCTGTCCACGGTAGGCTTGACCAAAATACAATCCCCAACTGTGATTTACTGCTGCTTGCCATCTACCCTGAGGGCTCTGCCTCGTGGTTGGAGAAAAACGCCCCACTGGTCAGCACCCAGACTCTGGTGATGGATCTGTGCGGAATTAAAGAAGAAATTTGCCGCAGATGTTTCCCCCTGGCGGAACAATACGGCTTTACCTTTGTGGGTGGACACCCTATGGCCGGCGCACAGTATTCCGGCTTTAAGTACAGCCGCTCCAACCTGTTTCAAGGCGCGCCTATGGTGCTTGTGCCCCCAAGATTTGACGATATGCAGCTGCTGCAGCGGGTGAAGGACACCCTTGCTCCCTGCAATTTCGGCTCTTATTCCCTTTGTACGCCACAGGAGCATGACAAGCGGATCGCCTTCACCTCCCAGATGCCTCATGTGCTGAGCAATGCCTTTATCAAATCACCAACCGCATTGCAGCACAAGGGATTTTCTGCGGGAAGCTACAAGGATTTGACGCGGGTTGCGTGGCTCAATGCTCCCATGTGGGCGGAGCTGTGCATGGAAAACAGAGAGAATATGCTCTTTGAGCTTAACACATACATTCAGAATTTACAGGACTATCGCAGGGCTCTGGAAGATAAAAATATGGAAGAACTGACCGCCCTGCTGGAAGCAGGCAAAGCGCAAAAGGAGGCTGTGGACGGATGACAACCGTGATGGTGGACGCATCAACCCAATACGAAGTAAAAATCGGCAGCGGCCTTTTGCAAAACCTGGGCGCAGAGGTTTCCAAGGTGTGTAAATCCCGCGCCGCTGCCATAATCAGCGACAGCAATGTATTCCCCCTTTATGGCAAGCAGGCAAAGGAAAGCCTGGAAAAGGCCGGTTATTCCGTTGCAGAATATGTATTTCCCGCCGGAGAAGCCAGCAAAAACGGGCAAACCTATTTGAATATTCTGAACTTCCTGGCAGGAAACCAAATTGACAGAAGCGGTGTTATCATCGCCCTGGGAGGCGGTGTTGTGGGAGATATGGCAGGTTTTGCCGCCGCAACTTATCTGCGGGGAATCGCCTATGTTCAGGTTCCCACCACCCTGTTAGCAGCGGTAGACTCCTCTGTGGGGGGTAAAACCGCCATTGACCTGCCTGTGGGAAAAAATCTCGCAGGCGCGTTCTGTCAACCTGGCCTGGTGCTGTGTGATACGGATTGCCTGAATACACTGGCCCGGGAGGTATTTCTGGACGGCTGCGCAGAGGTCATCAAGTACGGTGTGCTGTATGATGCAGCTCTCTTTTCCCTTTTAGAGCAGGCCGGCCCGGACTTTTGCCGGGAAGATGTTATTGCCCGGAGCGTTGCGCTTAAACGCGATGTGGTCAGAGAAGACGAATTCGACCGGGGTCTGCGCATGAAGCTAAATCTGGGTCATACCTTTGGCCATGGCATTGAGGCCAACAGCAATTTCTCCGTTTCCCACGGCAAGGCAGTTGCTATCGGCATGGCCATGGCAGGTCGCTGTGCCGCCAAGCTTGGAATTTGTGAGGAAGCGGTTGAACGCAGAATCACCGGTATTTTGGAGCAGTTTTCCCTGCCTGCAAGTACGGATTATACCGCCGAGGAAATTTCCCGGGCCGCCCTGTCGGACAAGAAGCGAAGCGGCGGTTCCGTCAGTCTGATATTACCGGAGAAAATCGGCTATTGCCGTATTCACCCCACCCCCATTGGGGAACTGACTACTTATGTAAAAGCAGGTCTTTGATATGGACATTACCATTACCCCGGGAACGCTCCGCGGCAGTGTTCCGGCCATTCCCTCCAAATCCCAAGCCCATAGGCTGTTGATATGCGCCGCTTTTGCAGACAAACCCACAAAGCTCCTTCTGTCGGAGGTCAACCGGGATATTCTCGCCACAATGGACTGTCTGCAAGCCCTTGGCGCGACTGTTACCCAAACAGAAAACGGTTACACTGTAACCCCAATAGGGGTTGTTCCCGAAGCCGCCGTGCTTCCCTGCGGGGAAAGCGGCTCAACCTTACGGTTTTTCCTGCCCATAGCAGGCGCGCTGGGTGTGGATACCACCTTTGTCATGGAGGGCAGGCTCCCCCAACGTCCCCTTTCTCCTTTATGGGAGGAAATGGAGCGCATGGGCTGTACCCTTTCCCGTCCCACAGATTCCACGATACGCTGCTGTGGAAAACTGCGTTCAGGAGCATTTACCATTGACGGCGGTGTATCCAGTCAGTTTATCACAGGACTGATGTTTGCCCTATCCTTGCTTCCGGACAGCACCTTGGAAATTACGGGAAAGGTCGAATCCAAGCCCTATATCGATATGACTGTTCAGGCGCTGGACATTTTTCATGCCCCCCATTACCAATCTCCGGGGGAAATTACCGTAGAGGGAGATTGGAGCAACGCCGCATTTTTCCTTTCAGCCGCTGCGCTAGGCAGTAAGATAACCGTTACCGGCCTTCAAGAATGCTCCCGTCAGGGGGACAAGAGAATCACTTCCCTGCTGCCCCAACTGCTTGCCGGCTGTCCGGATATTGACGCAGCGGACATTCCCGACCTGGTTCCCATTTTGTCTGTGGTGGCAATGGCCAATCACGGCGCTGTATTTCATCAGATACAACGTCTGCGGCTGAAAGAATCCGACCGGGTTTTATCCACCCTGGCTATGATAAAAGCCCTTGGCGGACAGGGCTTCGCCACAGAGAATCAGCTTCACATCTTCCCCGCCCCGTTACAGGGCGGCTGTGTGGACAGCTGCAACGACCACCGCATTGCCATGTCCGCGGCCATTGCATCTACCGTTTGTCGGGAAACCGTAACCATTCAAAACGCCCAGAGCGTGAAAAAATCCTACCCCAGATTCTGGGAGGATTTTACCCGGTTAGGAGGTAATTATGAGCAGTACCTACGGTGAAAACTTAAAATTATCCATCTTTGGCCAATCCCACGGTCCTGCCATTGGCATGACACTGGACGGCATTCCCGCCGGTTTGCCCGTGGACGAAGAAAAGTTACAGGCTTTTTTAAACCGCCGCGCACCGGTTAGCACAAGCTGGTCAACCCCCAGAAAGGAACGGGATAGACCGGAATTTCTCGGCGGTGTTTTGGACGGATACACCTGCGGCGCACCTGTCGCCGCTATGATCCGAAACGAAAACACCCGCAGCGGCGACTATGACAACCTCAAAGACTGTCCCCGTCCCGGTCATGCGGACTACACCGCCCAGGTCAAATACGGCGGCTTTCAGGACAGCGCCGGTGGCGGACACTTTTCCGGCCGGCTGACAGCGCCGCTGTGCATTGCCGGCGGTCTGTGTAAGCAGTGGTTGGAGCAGCAGGGTATTTTCATTTCCGCCCACATTGCAAGTATCCACAACATTCAAGATGACAGCTTTGACAGTCTTTGTCCCCAAACAGGTGCTATCCAGCCGGATTTCCCAGTTCTGAACGCCGAAATTGGAAAGCAAATGCTTGCATGCATCGCCTCTCATAGGGAAAAAGGCGACAGCGTAGGCGGCAGCGTGGAATGTGCCGTTACGGGACTTCCCGCTGGGCTTGGCGAGCCCATGTTTGCCGGTCTGGAAAGCAAAATTGCCCAGATTGTCTACGGCATTCCCGCAGTAAAGTCTCTGGAATTCGGAGACACCCAGCCTCTGGGCAGTGAGAACAACGACAGCTTTTCCGTGAAAGACGGCAAGGTTGTAACCCTTACAAATCATGCAGGGGGTATTTTGGGAGGCATCTCCAACGGTATGCCCCTCATCTTCCGGGCAGGATTCAAGCCCACCCCCTCCATCTCCCTGCCCCAGAGCAGCATTTCCCTTTCCGGGAAAAAGGATACCACCCTTTGCGTAAAGGGCCGCCATGACAGCTGCATCGTCCCCAGAGCTGTGCCTGTTGTGGAAGCGGCAACAGCCATTGCCATTTTTGACTTGGTTCTGGGTAATACCCAGACCGCAAGGAGGAAATAATATGGATTTACAAGAATTACGAAGTGAAATTGATGGCATTGACAGTCAGCTGGTAAAGCTGTTTGCCCAGCGCATGGAAGTATCCGCGCAAATCGGTGATTACAAAAAGCAGAACAATCTGCCCATTTTCGTTCCGGGCAGAGAACGGGAAAAGCTGCTCTCTGTCAGCGAGATGGCCGGCCCTGAGATGGGCAACTACACAAAGGTGCTGTATTCCATGCTCTTTGAACTCAGCCGCAGTTACCAAAGCAAGCGCAGCGATGTCTTTACCCCCCTATACAACACAATTACCCAAGCCATCGAGAACACCCCAAAGCTACTTCCCACAGCGCCAATGGTGGCCTGTCAGGGTGTGGAGGGCGCCTATTCCCAGATTGCCTGCGAAAAGATTTTCAAATCACCCTTTATCATGTATTTCAAGAACTTCTCCGGCGTGTTCAACGCCATCGAGCAGGGACTTTGCTCCTACGGTATTCTTCCCATTGAAAACTCCACGGCCGGTTCTGTGAAAAAGGTATACGACCTGATGATTCAGCACAATTTCTCCATAGTCCGCACCTTCCGTTTGAAGGTTGACCACAACCTTTTGTCAAACCCCGGCGCAACGGTGGAATCCATCAAGGAAATATATTCCCACGAACAGGCCATCAATCAGTGCGCAGAATATTTGAGCAAGCTTTCCGGTGTAAAGGTCATTCCCGTGGAGAACACTGCCGTTGCCGCGGAAATGGTGTCCAATTCCGGCCGCACCGATGTTGCCGCCCTGTCCAGCCGAAGTTGCGCAGAGCTTTACGGACTGAAATGTCTTGCCGCATCCGTACAGGACCAGGGCAACAACTACACCCGCTTTAACTGCATCAGCAAGAATCTGGAAATCTACCCCGGTTCGGACAAAACCAGCATTATGATGGTGCTCAATCACCGTCCCGGCGCACTCTATCGGGTGCTTGCGCGGCTGTATGTGCTGGGCATTAACGTTACAAAATTGGAGTCCCGTCCCCTGCCTGACCGTGATTTTGAATTTATGTTCTACTTCGATTTGGACACCTCTATCTACTCCGAGGAATTTGTGCAGTTAATGTGCGAATTGGACGATTTGTGTGAGGAGTTTAAGTATCTCGGCAGTTACAGCGAGGTAGTATGATGAAGTGCGGATTATTGGGCAGAAAGCTGTCCCATAGCTATTCCCCGCAAATTCACCGCTACTTTGGAGATTACGCCTACCCACTGTATGAAAAAGAACCGGATGAAGTGGGAGAATTTCTGCTTCACGGGGATTTTACAGGGTTGAATGTTACCATTCCCTTCAAAAAAGAGGTTCTCCCCTATTGTGCGGAATTAACCCCTGTTGCCAGACGGCTGGGAGCGGTGAATACTATTGTGCGAAAAAGCGACGGCACACTCATCGGGCATAATACGGATTATTTCGGCTTTGAAACAATGCTTATGTCTGCAAAAGTGGAGGTTACCGGCAAAAAAGCGCTGGTTTTGGGAAGCGGCGGCGCCGCGCAGACCGCCATTGCTGTATTGCGCGACCACGGCGCAAAGGTGGTTGTGATTTCCCGCACAGGAGAGAACAACTACCAAAACCTGCATCTGCACAAGGACGCATTTGTCATTGTCAACGCAACACCTGTGGGTATGTATCCCAATAACGGCATATCTCCTGTGAATCTCGATGTTTTTCCCCACCTTACCTGTGTGCTGGATATGATATACAATCCTGCCAGAACCCGCCTGCTTCTGGACGCCATGGACAGGAATATCATCGCTGTAAACGGGCTGATTATGCTCGTTGCCCAGGCAAAGGAAAGCGCCCAGTGGTTTTTGGGCAAAACTCTGGACGACGGACTGATTGACACCATTCACGCCGGGCTGCGCAGACAAATGGAGAATATTATTCTCATTGGCATGCCCGGCAGCGGCAAAACCACGGTGGGAAAGATACTGTCTGAAAAGACAGAAAAACCCCTCATTGATGCCGACACCGCACTGGAAGCTGCCGCAGGCAGAACCATTCCTGAAATCTTTGCTTCTGACGGTGAGGCGGGATTTCGCGCTCTGGAAACAGAAGTTCTGCAGGATTTGGGTAAGCGCTCCGGCATTGTGCTGTCCACCGGCGGCGGCTGCGTTACCCGGGAGGAGAATTTGGATTTGCTTCGGCAAAACGGAACTGTCTTTTGCCTGGAACGCTCTTTAGACCTTCTCCCCACCGAAGGCCGTCCCCTGTCCCAGATACAATCCCTCCGGGAAATGTATCGGGTGCGTAAGCCACTGTACCGCCGCTTTGCCAGCCACCTTGTGTACAATAATACCCAGCCCGAGTCTGCGGCGGGGGAAATCATAAAAATCTGGGAGGAAAACCAATGAAGATTTTGGTACTCAACGGGCCGAATATCAATATGCTCGGTATCCGGGAACCGGGAATTTATGGCAAGGAAAGCTTCGAAAATCTCCTTGCTCTGCTGGAACAGACTGCCCAGGAAGAAAATCTGGAGATTCACCAGTTCCAAAGCAACCACGAGGGGGCCTTGGTAGACAAAATTCAGCAGGCCTACGGCGTGTATGACGGCATCGTGATTAACCCCGCCGCCTATACCCACACTTCTGTGGCGATTTTAGATGCCTTGAAGGCCGTGTCCATTCCGGCGGTGGAGGTTCACATCTCCGATGTGGATTCCAGAGAGGAATTTCGTCAGATTTCCTATGCGGGAATGTACTGTGAAAAATGCATCAAAGGAAAAGGCATTGACGGCTACCGCCAGGGGATTCTGTACCTGAAAGAAAAATACTGTAAATAAAAAACAAAGGCCTCCGAAGAATGTATCTTCGGAGGCTTTTTCTTATAAACCCAAATCTTCCCCAACCAGAATAAAACGGATTCTTCCTTTGGGACGGCAGTGCCGTGTAATGACGATGTGATTGCAAATACAGCTTTCTGCCTTACAGTCGGCGCAGCTGCCAGTTGCGGTGCAGGGATTGTCCGGCAAAAGAAAACGCTGCTGATTCATAGGGGCGGCAACGGTTCTTGCTCTTGCCACCGCCTGTTCCAGCGTATCACAAACCTTGTTCATGCCGGCAATGACCAGCACGGACTTCGGCCCGTAGATAATTGCGCTCACCCGGTTGCCCAGTCCGTCGATGTTTACCATCTGGCCGTCCAGGCTGATGGCGTTGGCTCCGGTTAAAAACACATCGCTAATCATACACTGCCTTGCCATTTCTTCCCGCTGCTGGGGTGTTTCGCAGGTATCTCTGTCCAGAGCATGATAGTTTCCCGCATTCACCGCGTCCATGAGGCCGATTTGCCCGGCGGACATGGCTCCGCCCCAGCCCACAGTCGCCCCTTGGGGAATCAAGGCAAGGGCCTGTTGCAGTGCTTGCTCCCTGGTTTGGCAGTAGTAGGCATCAAAATGCCGCTTTTGCAGGTTTTTAACAAGGATTTCTCCCCGTTTGCGGTAATAAGCTTCCTTGGGCTGGTTCATATAATTATTCCTTTCCGGCAAGCAGCTTTTCCAGGGCCGCCAGCTTTAAGCACAGGCAGAATACCTCCATAGCCTTCTCCAGCTCCTCCACAGGGGGCAGGCTGGGAGCAATGCGGATATTGCTGTCGTTGGGGTCGATGCCGTAGGGATAGGTAGCGCCGGCATCGGTCATGGTTACTCCCGCCTCTGCGCAGAGGGCCAGGGCGCGTTTGGCAGTGCCGGACATGGTATTCAGACTGACAAAGTAGCCGCCCACAGGCTTGTTCCATTGGGCAAACTTCAAGGGCGCAATTTCTTTTTCCAATGCGGAAAGCACCGTCTGGAATTTGGGCTGCATCAATGCAGCATGGCGCTTCATCAGCTCCAGAGTGGTCTTTTTATCCTTTAAGTAAAGCACGTGGCGCAGCTGATTGACCTTATCGTAGGAAATCATCTGCACACCCATCAGTTTTGTCATGTACCGGATATTTTCTTCCGAGGAAGCCATAACGGAAATGCCTGCCCCGGGATAGGTGATTTTTGAGGTAGAGGCAAATTCGTATACCATATTCGGTCTGCCCGCCTGCGCGCAGAGGGAAATAATGTCGGCAAAGGGCAGAAACTCCGAGGCAAATTCATGGACACAGTAGGCATTGTCCCACATAATCACAAAATCCTCTGCCTTGGGCTTCAGATTTGCAAAGCGCTCAACCGTTTCCCGGGAATATACAATTCCCTCGGGGTTGGAGTATTTGGGTACGCACCAAATGCCTTTCACCGTTTCGTCCTGAACCAAACGCTCTACCACGTCCATATCCGGGCCGTTCTCTGTCATGGGGACAGTAATCAATTCCGCACCGAAGGACTCGGTAATACGGAAATGGCGGTCATATCCCGGGCTGGGACACAAAAACTTAACCGTCTCCTCCTTGCACCAGGGACGCTTGCTGTTTACAAGGCCGTGGGTATAGGCCTTGGAAATTACATCGTACATCAGTGTCAAGCTGCTGGCGCCGCCTACGAAGGTTTCCGTCCACCGGCAGCCCAGCACGTCTGCCCAGTATTCCCGGGCGCATTTAAGTCCTGCCAGCTCGCCGTAGTTGCGTACGTCCACGCCGTCTGCCTGGCACTGGCTGTCGCTGGAAAGCACAGTCAGAATATCGCTGACCAAATCCAGCTGTAACTTTGAAGGCTTTCCGCGGGCCATATTCAAAGAGAGTTTTCTTTCTTTCCAGCAGGCAAATTCCTCCTGCGCCACTTGGTAGGCTTGCGTAAGCTGCTCTTTTGTCATGGAATTATAACTGTGCATTTTCATCACCCTTTCCTAATTTAGATGTATTATACTCTCCGCTTCCATAAATTGCAACTAAAATCGTATTGTAAATTTTCATAGACTACACAAGAAATCCGGTACGCTTTTCAGCCATTTTAATGCTTGCTTTTTCCCTTTTCATGGCATAGAATGGTATCATATATGTGCATTTTGCAGTTACAGGCTTTTTTCCATGAAAGGACGGGAATTTATAATGGATTTTGTCAGTATTCCGGAAATATTCGGCACAGATGTATTCAACGAAGCCACGATGAAGCAGCGCCTTGCCCCGGAAATTTATAACGCATGGAAGGCCTGTATCCGCACTGGCTCGTCCTTACAGCTGGACGTGGCCAACGCCATTGCCGAGGCCATGAAGGACTGGGCTGTGGAGAAGGGCGCAACCCACTATACCCACTGGTTCCAGCCTATGACCGGAATCACCGCGGAAAAACACGACTCTTTCATCGCCCCCACCGGGGACGGCCGGGTGATTATGGAATTTTCCGGCAAGGAATTGGTTCGCGGCGAGCCCGATGCCTCCTCCTTCCCCAACGGCGGACTGCGTACAACCTTTGAAGCCCGTGGCTACACCGCCTGGGACCCCACCGCTTACGCCTTCGTGTGGGACAGAAGCCTGTATATTCCCACCTGCTTTTTCTCCTACACGGGAGAAGCCCTGGACCAGAAAACCCCTCTGCTCCGCTCACTGGACGAGGTATCCAGGGAGGCTGTTCGGATTTTGCGGCTATTTGGGGACAAAACCACCCAGCGGGTAGTTTCCTCCGTAGGCGCAGAGCAGGAGTATTTCATCATTCCCAAATCCATGTACGCCCAGAGAGAGGATTTGCGCCTTACGGGCAGAACCTTGTTCGGCGCCAAGCCCCCCAAGGGTCAGGAAATGGACGACCATTATTTCGGCACCATTCGTACCCGAATTTCCAGCTTTATGCAGGATTTGGACGAACAGCTGTGGCGTTTGGGCGTTCTGTCCAAAACCAAGCACAATGAAGCCGCCCCCTGTCAGCA
This sequence comes from Faecousia sp., assembly GCA_045656245.1. Classification (GTDB taxonomy): domain Bacteria; phylum Bacillota; class Clostridia; order Oscillospirales; family Oscillospiraceae; genus Faecousia. The sequence goes on along the minus strand of JAZOQT010000041.1, from coordinate 42,949 downwards.
CGAAATGGCGCCGATTTTCTCCGATGCCACCAATGCCTGCGACAGCAACCAGCTGATTATGGCGATCATGAAAAAGTGCGCTGCCGCCCACGATTTGGTTTGCCTGCTTCATGAAAAGCCCTTTGCCGGCGTCAACGGCTCCGGCAAGCACAACAACTGGAGCTTGAGCACCGACAGCGGCGAGAACCTGTTTAAGCCCGGCAAAACACCGGCGCAAAATGCCCAATTTCTTTTGTTCCTCGCCGCCTTTATCAAGGGTGTGGACGAATACCAGGACTTTCTGCGCTGCACCGTTGCCACTGCCGGAAATGACCACCGCCTGGGCGGTCATGAAGCTCCCCCGGCCATTGTATCCATCTTCCTGGGGGACGAATTGAATGCTGTTGTCCGTTCCATCATCGACGGCACCAACTACCAAGACCCGGAAAAGCGGATTATGCGGGTAGGCGTAGATGTGATGCCTGCCATTCCCAAGGACACCACCGACCGCAACCGCACCAGCCCCTTGGCCTTTACCGGCAACAAGTTTGAATTCCGTATGCTGGGTTCGTCCCAGTCTGTTGCCAGCCCCAATATTGCTCTGAATACCATTATGGCAGAGCAGCTGCGGCAGTTCGCTGACATTCTGGAAAGCGCAAAAGACTTTGATAAAGCCCTGCACGATCTGGTGTGTGTAACCTTTACCCAGCATCAGCGGATTATTTTTGACGGCAACGGCTATTCCGATGAATGGAAGCAGGAAGCCACCCGCCGGGGTTTGAGCAACTATCCCTCTACCGCGGAATGTCTTGGCGTGTATGCATCCCAGAAGAACATCGACTTGGTTACTCGCCACGGCATATTTACGGAAAATGAATTTTTGGCCCGCCGGTCCATTCACCTGCAGACCTACAACAAAACCGTGAATATTGAAGCCCGAACCATGGTGGATATGGCCATGCACCAGATTCTCCCTGCCGCTGTAAAGTACAGCTCCCTGTTGACAGAGTCTGCGCTGCGCAAGCAGTCTGCCGGCATTGATGCCAAGACCGAGTGTGTCCTTGCAAAAAGACTTTCCAGCCATACCGACAGTCTGTACGAGGCCTGTGAAATCCTGCGCAAGGATTTGCAGAGCGTCCCCCAGGGCGACCAGGAAGCTGCCAATTACTTCCTGAATGTCATTATTCCGGACATGGAGGCCCTGCGCATGCAGGCCGATACTCTGGAGGAGCTGACGGACAAATCCCACTGGCCCTTCCCCACCTATTCAGACCTGCTGTTCTACTAAAAACAGAAGTGCCCAGCCGTTTGGCTGGGCACATTTCTTATTTGCCGGTAGAGCCGAAGCCTTGGGCGCCCCGTTGGGTATCCGTCAGCGCCTCCACTTCCTCGTAAGCCGGTGTCAGTACCGGCGTAATCACAAACTGGGCTACCCGCTCTCCATGGGAGATGGTCTGGGGCTCTTTCCCGTGATTGTACAGCGCCACAACAATTTCTCCCCGGTAATCGCTGTCAATGACCCCCACCTTATTGGCCGGCGCAAGGCCGCGCTTGCAGGCCATGCCGCTGCGGGCATAAATCAGCCCGGCGCAGCCCTGTGGGACTTCCAGCGCAAGACCCGTGGGGACAAACACCGTCATGCCCGGCTGAATGGTTACCGCCTCGTCCAGGCAGGCATACAGGTCAGCGCCCGCCGCCATAGCAGAGCCGTAGGTGGGAAGAATTGCCTTTTCTTTCAGTTTTTTAACAGGTATTGTCTGCATAATTAAACCCTCGTTCTTTCTCCCTGCCAATCCTCCCACAGGACGATTGTACCCTTTTGCAGGGTAGCAGGAACGTTTATCAGCCTTTGGTTTTCAGAGCCGCGGAAACGCAGGGACAGATTCTTTTTTGTTTCCACAAATGGCCCGTCCACCAGCACATCCAAATAGCTTAATATTTCCTCTGTAATTTCCCAGGGTCCAAGGCGTTTTGCAAGAATATCCCTATCCATCAGATATCCGGAAAATGCCCAAACACTCTTATGGGGGTACTTTTCCTTCACCTGCCGCAAAAGGACTACCAGCGCCTCCTGATTCTGGGGTTCAAAAGGCTCGCCGCCCAGAAGCGTCAGTCCTTTGATATAATCCGGCTTCAGCATATCCAAAATAGACTCCACGGTTTCCTGGGTAAAGGGCTGGCCATAGTTAAAATCCCACGCCACCTCATTGAAACAGCCGGGACACCGATGGGTACAGCCGGAAACAAACAGGCTTATCCGGACCCCCGGCCCATTGGCAATGTCGCAATTTTTTATGGTTGCATAATTCATTGTATCTTCTCCTTGTATCCCCATTGCGCAAACCAAAACGGCATTACAGCATTACAGATGAATCCAGTATAACACAAATACACCCGGGAATCAAATCCCGGGTGTAAAAATTTTGCTGAAATTTACGGGAGCAAATTCAGAATATCCTTCTTAGGCATAGCCCCCAGAGCCTGATTCACCACATTGCCGTTTTGAATCACCACCAAAGTGGGAATACTGACAACACCGTAGCGGCTTGCCAGCTCCGGCTGTTGGTCTACATCAATTTTGCAGACCTTAATATCCTCCCGTTCGGCGGCAATTTCCTCAATCACCGGCGCTACCATACGGCAAGGGCCGCACCACGTGGCGAAGAAGTCCACCAATACAGGCTTGTCGCTGTGAAGCACTTCGGTTTCGAAATTCTCTTTTGTAATGTGCAGTACAGACATGGTTTCATCCTCCTTGTTTTTCTATACAACCTTATTTTACCCGCAAAAAAGCATTTCTTTCTGTAATAGAATCATAAAACGCCTGTTTTTGCTTTCTTGACATCCTTCTGCAGGAATCCTATAATGATTCTACAATATTTTTAAGGAGATTTCAATATGCCTTTGTATTTTTATGGCTTTGACTGGACCTACCTTATTCTGGTTTTGCCCTGCGTTTTGCTTTCCTTAATCGCCAGCGCCAATGTCAATTCCACCTTTCGGCGGTATTCCAAGGTGCGCTCCATGGGCAACATCACCGGCGCACAGGCCGCCCAGAGGGTGCTGACCGCTAACGGCGTAAGCGGTGTGCGGATTGAACGGGTCAACGGCAATTTAACCGACCACTACGACCCCCGCGCCAATGTCATTCGCCTGTCGGAAAGTGTCCACGACTCCTCCTCCGTGGCTTCCATTGGCGTTGCCTGCCACGAAGCAGGCCATGCCGTGCAGTATGCCCGGCACTATGGCCCTATTAAGCTTCGCTCCGCGGTCATTCCCATTACCAATTTCGGTTCCAGGCTCGCCATGCCCCTGATTTTGATTGGTCTGCTTCTGTCCACATTCGGACAAGGAAGCTATTCCTTGGTCTACACCGGCATCGCTTGCTTCGGCCTTTCTCTGGTGTTTCAGCTCATTACCCTTCCTGTAGAGTTCAACGCCAGCCGCCGGGCCATGCAAGCCATAGACCAAAGCGGTCTGCTGACCGAGGAAGAACAGCGGGGCGCGCGAAAAACCCTTACCGCCGCCGCCATGACCTATGTTGCGGCCACCGCTGTTGCACTGGCACAGCTTCTGCGGCTGATTTTGCTTTTCGGCAATCGGGGCCGCAGAAATAACGACTGATTTTTACCGCTCTGGGGTTGACAACCGGAGCGGTTTCCAGTATACTTTCCGTGTGAAAAGTATGAAAAATATGAAAGGAGCTGTGTGATGGCCGGCGGTAAACACATTTTGGGAAAACAGAGCGCCCAGCGGGTATTCGGTACGGCAAAGGTTGGCGACCGGGGACAGATAGTAATACCCAAGGAAGCCAGAGAATTGTTTGGCATCAAACCCGGAGACACTCTGCTGATCCTTGGCGATGCGGAAATGGGGCTGATTGTTTCCCGTCCCGAGGTGCTTAACGACCTTGCCCAGCAGATTTTAAGCAGCGGAAAGAAAGAGGATTGACATGGAACAGCTATTGCAGTTATATAACGAAATGGGCATTTCTCCTGCGGTTTATCAATTCGGAGAAAAGGCCCTGGAAAATTTGAAAGAACGCTTTGACTATATTGACAAAATCGCAGAGCATAACCAAGCCAAGGTGATTGCCGCCATGCAAAAAAACCGGGTCTCTGCCGCCTGCTTTGCCGCAACAACCGGCTATGGCTACGACGATCTGGGCAGAGATACTCTGGAACGGGTGTATGCCGATGTATTCCATACGGAAGCGGCGCTGGTACGTCCCCAAATCACCTGCGGCACTCACGCGTTGACAGTAGCGTTGTCTGCCAATTTGCTCCCCGGCGACGAGCTTCTTTCCCCTGTGGGGATTCCCTATGACACCCTGCAGGAGGTAATTGGTATCCGCCCCAGCCCCTGCTCTCTGGCAGAATATGGGGTAACCTACAGGCAGGTGGATTTGCTCAGCGACGGAAGCTTTGACTACGAGGGTATCCGCAAGGCCATCAGCCCCAAAACCAAAATGGTTACCATTCAGCGCTCCAAGGGCTACGCTACCCGCCCGACCTTTTCCGTAAAGCAAATCGGCGAACTGATTGCCTTCTGCAAGGATATTAAGCCTGACCTGGTTATCATGGTAGACAACTGCTACGGCGAATTTGTTGAACCCATTGAGCCCTCCGACGTAGGCGCGGATATGACTGTGGGGTCCCTGATCAAAAACCCCGGCGGCGGTCTCGCTCCCATCGGCGGCTACATTGTAGGCACCAAGGCCTGTGTGGACCGCTGCGCCTATCGGCTGTCTGCTCCCGGACTGGGACAGGAGGTCGGCGCAAACCTGGGTCTGATGACCTCCTTATACCAGGGTTTCTTCCTTGCCCCCACCGTGGTGGCAGGAGCGGAAAAGGGTGCAATTTTCGCCGCAAATCTGTATGAGCCTCTGGGCTTCAAATGTGTCCCCAACGCCACAGAGAGCCGGCATGACATTATTCAGGCTGTGGAACTGGGCAGCGAAGAAGGCATGATTGCCTTCTGCAAGGGCATTCAGGCCGCCGCCCCTGTGGACAGCTTTGCCACGCCCCTCCCCTGGGATATGCCGGGTTACAGCGATAAGGTGATTATGGCCGCCGGCGCTTTCGTACAGGGAAGCTCCATTGAGCTGTCTGCCGACGGTCCCATTCGGGAACCCTACGCCGTATACTTCCAGGGTGGTCTGACCTGGTGCCATGCCAAGCTGGGAATTTTAATGAGCCTGCAAAAAATGGTGGACGCAGGTCTTATCAAACTGTAAGAGAAAGGGAGATTGATTATGGGTTGGTTTATTTTTTCAATCATTGCGCTTTTGTGCTGGTCCGGTTCTGACTTTTTCTCCAAAATCGGCTGCCGGGATGCTAAGGACAAGTACAGTCAGTTCAAAATGGTTATGGCAGTCGGCGTGGTTATGGGCCTGCACGCCGCTTACGAAATTTTTGTCGGCGGCGTAGAAATCTCCTGGCAGGTGATTTGGACCTATCTGCCCGTTTCCTTGCTGTACATCGGCTCTATGACCCTGGGTTATGTGGGCCTGCGCTACATCGAGCTTTCCATTTCCTCCCCCATTTGCAATGCTTCCGGCGCACTGGTGGCCATCATCGCCATTCTCTCCGGTACTGCCGGCGAAATGGAGTGGGCGCAATATCTGGCCATTGCCCTTGCCGCTGCAGGTGTGATCGGTCTGGGCTTTGTGGAAGCCAACGAGGACGAAGCGCTCCGCGCCAAGCGGCAGGAGGCCTCCAATTACAAGTACGCCAAGAGCTGGCTGGCGCTGGCGCTGCCCATTGCCTATTGCCTGCTGGACGCCGCAGGCACCTTTGCCGACGATTTGGTGCTGGAAAGTCTCAATGAGGACTCCGCAAATGTGGCCTACGAGCTGACCTTCCTTGCCGCCGGTGTTGTTTCCTTTATCTACACCTGCATCATTAAAAAACAGAAGCTGGTTGCCAAAATGGAAGCTCCCAAGTATGTGGGCGCCGTCTTTGAAACCGCTGGCCAGCTGGCTTACATATATGCTCTTGCCAGTGGCGAATCTGCCCTTGCAGCCCCCATCATTTCTTCTTACTGCATTGCAAGCGTTCTGTGGAGCCGCCTGTTCCTAAAGGAAAAACTAAGCTGGAAGCACTACCTGTGTATTGCCACCACTGTGGCAGGCATTATCATCATGGGTGTGTTTGATATGTAACAAAAAAGTCAGCGGGAAACCGCTGACTTTTTTGCAGTATTTTCATTGACAGGGCTAACAGCCCTGTGGTATAATATTTTGCGATAAAATGAATGATTATGAGCTTTTCTCAGGAAAGGAGAAACCTATGGCTATCCAAAACGAAACCGCAGATATGCTGTCTGTATTTTCCGGCAATGCCCGTGTTTCTGTTTTAGACCGTTTGGCTTCTGTTGACCTCTGTGCTTTCAATTCTCCCGAATATGCTGTTTTCCCCGGCTTTTGTGATGTGCATGTGCATTTCAGAGAGCCGGGTTTTTCTTACAAGGAAACGATCTTCTCCGGCTCTATGGCTGCGGCTCACGGCGGCTACACCGCTGTATGCACTATGCCCAATCTGGATCCTGTCCCGGACAGCAAGGCAAACCTAAAACAGCAGACGGATTTGATTCGTGAAGACGGGCTGATCCGCATCTATCCCTATGGGGCGATTACTGTTGGACAAAAGGGCGAAACGCTATCGGATATGCGGGGTCTGGCGTCCCAGGTTATCGCCTTTTCCGACGACGGCCGTGGCGTACAAAACGAGGACATGATGCGAAAAGCCATGCTCACTGCCAAGTCCCTGAAAAAACTGATTGTTGCCCATTGCGAGGACAATTCCCTGCTCAACGGCGGCTACATTCACGACGGGGAATACGCCCGGGCCAACAGCCACCGAGGCATCTCCTCGGAAAGTGAATGGAAACAATTACAGCGGGATCTGAAGCTGGTTAAAGAAACCGGTTGCGCCTATCATGTATGCCACATTTCCACCAAGGAAAGTGTGGAGCTGATTCGAAAGGCAAAGGCCGAGGGTCTGAATGTAACCTGCGAAACCGCCCCCCACTATCTGATTCTCGACGACAGCTTCCTGCTGGAGGACGGAAAGTTCAAGATGAACCCCCCACTGCGTTCCCCGGCTGACCGGGAAGCGCTGATTGCCGGTATTCAGGATGGCACAATCGATATGATTGCCACGGACCATGCCCCCCACAGTGAGGAGGAAAAAAGCAGGGGCCTCGACGGCAGCAGCTTCGGCATTGTAGGCATTGAAACCGCCTTTCCCCTGCTGTATACCTATCTGGTAAAAGAAAATATTATCTCTATGGAGCGTCTGATAGAGCTGCTGGTTACCGCCCCGAGAAAGCGGTTCAACATTCCCCTTGGCTGCGACTTCTCCATTTGGGATTTGCGGCAAAGCTATATCATCGAGCCGGAGCAATTCCAGTCCCAGGGAAAATCCACCCCCTTTGAAAGCTGGCGGGTTTGGGGCAAATGCATGGCTACCGTTAGCAACGGCAAGCTGGTCTGGCTGGAAAAAATCAGAAATAAATAAAAATTTATATACAGTTACGGAGGCATTCTCATGGCAAAGCGTACGGATTTGAAAAAGATTATGATTATCGGCTCCGGACCGATTGTGATCGGTCAGGCCGCAGAGTTTGACTACGCAGGCACACAGGCCTGTCTTGCTCTGAAGGAAGAGGGATACGAGGTGGTTTTGGTCAACTCCAACCCCGCTACCATCATGACAGACACCACCATTGCCGACAAGGTTTATATGGAGCCACTGACTCTGGAGTACGTGGCGAAAATCATTCGTTACGAGCGCCCTGATGCCATCGTTCCCGGCAGCGGCGGTCAAACCGGTCTGAACCTTGCTATGCAGCTGGAAAAGAAGGGCATTTTGAAGGAATGCCGGGTTAAGCTTCTGGGCACCTCCAGCGCATCCATTGAACGCGCCGAGGACAGAGAGCTGTTTAAGGAGCTTTGCCAGAGCATCGGCGAACCTGTTATCCCCTCGGAAATCACCTACTCCATCGACGAAGCCAAGGAAGCTGCAAAGCGGATTGGCTATCCCGTGGTTCTGCGCCCTGCCTTTACCCTGGGCGGCACCGGCGGCGGCTTCGCCTACAACGAAGACGAGCTGGTAGAGGTTGGCCTGAATGCCTTTAAGCTGTCCCCCGTGCATCAGGTACTGGTGGAAAAATCCGTAAAGGGCTACAAGGAAATCGAATTTGAAGTCATGCGGGACGGCGCTGACCACGCCATTACCATCTGCGGTATGGAAAATATCGACCCTGTTGGCGTTCACACCGGCGACAGTCTGGTGGTTGCCCCCATTATGACGCTCAATGACCATGACAAGAAGATGCTCAACGATTCTGCCATCAAGCTGATTCGGGAGCTGAAAATTGAAGGCGGCTGTAATGTACAGTTTGCTCTGAATCCCAACTCCAGCGAATACTACCTCATCGAGGTCAACCCCAGAGTGTCCCGCTCCTCCGCTTTGGCTTCAAAGGCCTCCGGCTACCCCATTGCCAAGGTTACCGCCAAGATTGCCGTGGGCATGACACTGGACGAAATTAAAATCGCCAATACCAACGCCGCCTTTGAGCCCAGCCTTGACTATGTGATTGCAAAGCTCCCCCGCTTCCCCTTTGACAAGTTTGCCTCTGCCACCAATCTACTGGGCACCCAAATGAAGGCAACCGGCGAAATTATGGGCATCGGTTCCACCCTGGAAGAATGTCTTCTGAAATCTGCCCGCAGTCTGGAAATTGGCTGCTGCCACTTCCATCTGCCCAAGTTCGACGCCATGTCTGTGGACGAGCTGCTGACCTATATCTCCGTATTCCGTGATGACAACATTTTTGCCATTGCCCAGCTGCTGCGTTTGGGTGTTTCCGTAGAGAAAATCCACGAAGTTACCCAGATTACTTCTTACTTCCTGGAAGCCATTGAACGCATCGTGGCCATGGAGAACAAGCTTGCCCAAAACGTGGGTAATCTGGAGATTTTCAAAGAAGCCAAGGTCATGGGCTTCGGCGATAAATTCATCGCTAAGCTGTGGGGCAAAAAGGAAATTGACATCTATCACCTGCGGAAGGAAAACAACATTTTCCCCATTTTCCGCATGGTGGATACCTGCCATACCGGAGCCTATATCCCCTATTTCTATTCCTCCTACACCGGCGAAAACGCCTCCAGGCTGACGGATAAGAAGAAAATCGTGGTTTTGGGCGCAGGCCCCATTCGTATCGGCCAGGGCGTGGAATTTGACTATTCCACCGTCCATGCCGTGATGACCATTAAAAATGCAGGCTACGAGGCCATTATCATCAACAACAATCCGGAAACCGTTTCCACTGACTATACCACAGCGGACAAGCTGTACTTTGAGCCTCTCACTCCTGAAGATGTGATGAACATCATCGAGTTCGAAAAGCCCGTGGGCGTTATCGCCTCTCTCGGCGGCCAGACTGCCATCAATCTAGCGCAGCCCCTAACAGACCGGGGTGTAAAAATCATCGGCACGGACTGCGCTGCCATTGACAAGGCAGAGGACCGCAACGCCTTTGAAAATCTGCTCAACGAGCTGGACATTCCCCGGGCAAAGGGACAGGCTGTTACCAAAATCCAGGATGGTATCCGGGCCGCTTCTGAAATCGGTTATCCCGTTCTGGTTCGCCCCTCCTTTGTGTTGGGCGGCAGAGCCATGCAGATTGTCGCCAACGAAAATCAGCTCCGCCACTACCTGAAAACCGCCGTGGAAATCGACGAAGATAAGCCGGTCCTGGTGGACAAGTATATCGAAGGCCGTGAGGTGGAAATTGACGCCATCTGCGACGGACGGGATGTATTTGTCCCCGGCATCATGGAACTGGTAGAGCGCACCGGCGTTCACTCCGGCGACTCCATTTCCGTCTATCCCTCCTTCTCCATTTCCAACAAGGTCAAGGGCATCATTCTGCAGTACGCCAAGAAGCTGGGTCTGGGTATCGGCATTGTCGGTCTTTTCAATATTCAGTTCATTGTGGACAAAAACGACAATGTGTATATCATCGAGGTTAACCCCCGTTCCTCCCGTACCGTACCCTTCCTTTCCAAGGCAACCGGGTACAGCCTTGCGGACATTGCCACCGAGGTAATCTTAGGCAAGAGCCTGAAAGAACAGGGCATTTTCGACATTTATCCTACAGAGAAAGAGCGCTACTATGTAAATGCGCCTGTGTTCTCCTTTAACAAAATCCGCGGTTTGGACGCCTACCTTTCTCCGGAAATGAAGTCCACCGGCGAAGCCATCGGCTACGACAAGACCTTGACCAGAGCCCTGTATAAAGCGCTGCAGGCCTCGGGTATGCATCTGCAAAACTACGGCACCGTGCTGGCTACCATCGCCGACAAGGACAAGGAAGAAGCCCTGCCCCTTATCCGCCGGTTCTACAATCTGGGCTTTAATATCGAAGCCACCAAGGGCACAGCTCTGTTCCTGAAGGCCAACGGAATCCGTACCCACGTGCTTGGCAAAATCAGTGAAGGCAGTGAGGAAATCCCCAATGCTCTGCGACAGGGACACATCGCATATGTGATTAACACCCGGGACCCCGGCTCTAACCAGTCCGACGGTCTGCAGATTCGTCAGCTGGCTACAGAGTTTAACGTTACCATGTTCACGGCGCTGGATACGGTAAAGGTACTTCTGAATGTTCTGGAAGAAACCACGCTGACCATTTCCACCATCGATGCCTGACACATAAGGAGATACTATGAAACAGAGTATTTTCCAAATTCTTTCCAACACCCCACTGACGGACAGTGTCTACAAAATGGTACTGTCCGGAGATACCTCTGCCATTACCGCACCGGGACAGTTTGTAAACATTCAGCTTGCAGGCAAATTCCTGCGGCGGCCCATTTCCGTGTGCGATTATGACAACACCAGCCTTACCCTTGTCTACAAGGTTGTGGGCAAAGGCACAAAGGCCATGTCTGAAATGACCGGCGGTGAATCCTTAGATATTTTAACCGGTCTTGGAAACGGCTACGATTTGACCCCCAGCGGCCAAAAGCCAGTGCTTTTGGGCGGCGGCGTGGGCGTTCCTCCGCTTTATCATTTGGCAAAGAAGCTGATTGAACAGGGGAAAAATGTTTCCGTTATTCTGGGTTTTAATTCAAAATCCGAGATTTTCTACGAAGAAGAATTTAAAAATCTGGGCTGTGATGTAACGGTTACCACCGTAGACGGCAGTTACGGCGTCAAGGGCTTTGTAACCACGGCTCTGGCGGGTATGGACTATTCCTACTTTTACACCTGCGGACCAGAGCCCATGCTGAAGGCCGTATACAAGGCAGCCACCACCTCCGGGCAGATGAGCTTTGAGGAGCGTATGGGCTGTGGCTTCGGCGCCTGCATGGGCTGCAGCTGCAAGACCCTAACCGGATACAAGCGCATTTGCAAGGAAGGTCCGGTTATGAAAAAGGAGGAAATCTTATGGGATTGAAGGTAGAGCTTTGCGGAATTACACTGGATAACCCCATCATTCCTGCCTCCGGCACTTTTGGCTACGGCTATGAGTTTGCCGAGCTTTACGACATTAACTGTCTGGGAACCTTTTCCTTCAAGGGCACAACCAAAGACCCCCGTTTCGGTAACCCCACCCCCCGCATTGCTGAATGCACCGCCGGCATGATCAACGCCGTGGGTCTGCAAAATCCCGGCGTGGACAAGGTGGTTGCAGAGGAGCTGCCCAAGCTGAAGCAGTGTTTTCACAAGCCGGTTATGGCCAACATCTCCGGCTTTTCCGTGGAGGACTACGCCTACACCTGCGCAAAGCTGGACGCGGAGGAACAAGTCGGCTGGTTGGAAGTGAATATCTCCTGCCCCAACGTACACGGAGGCGGCATGAGCTTCGGTACACAGCCCCAGGCCGCCGCAGAGGTAACAAAGGCGGTAAAGGCCGTTACCAAAAAGCCGGTGATTATCAAGCTTTCCCCCAATGTAACAGACATTGTTTCCATCGCCAAGGCCTGTGAAGATGCCGGCGCGGACGGCATCAGCCTGATTAACACAATGCTGGGTATGCGTATCAATCTTAACACCAAAAAGCCCGTGATTGCCAATACTATGGGCGGCTTCTCCGGAAGCGCAATCTTCCCCGTTGCGGTGCGCATGGTATATCAGGTAGCCAACGCCGTGAAGATCCCCGTCGTCGGTATGGGTGGCGTATCCACCGCCGAGGACGTATTGGAAATGATGCTGGCAGGCGCTACCGCTGTGGAAATCGGCGCGGCAAATTTGGTCAATCCCTTTGTATGCCGGGATATTATCAACGATTTGCCCGCAGTTATGAAAAAGTACAGAATTGAGAATTTAACCGATATTATAGGAGGCGTAAATCATGGGTAAGGACGTTATTGTTGCCTGCGACTTTTCCTCGGCAGAAGCAACCTTTGCTTTTCTGGATAAGTTCACCGGCAGAAAGCCCTTTGTAAAAATTGGCATGGAGCTTTACTATGCCGAGGGACCGGAAATCGTTCGCCAAATCAAGGCAAGAGGCCATAAAATTTTTCTGGACCTGAAGCTTCACGACATTCCCAACACGGTAAAAAAAGCCATGTCTGTCCTGCGGAATCTGGACGTGGACATCACCAATCTTCACGCCGCCGGCACCACTGCCATGATGCAGGGCGCCTTGGAGGGTTTAACCCGCCCCGATGGCACACGGCCTCTGCTGATTGCCGTTACACAGCTAACCTCCACCGACCAGCAGGCTATGGAGAAAGACTTGCTCATTGAAAAGCCTATTGACCAGGTGGTGATGCACTACGCCGAAACCGCCAAAAATGCCGGTCTGGACGGAGTGGTATGCTCCCCGCTGGAGGCCGGCAAGGTACATCAGCGCTGCGGCGACACATTCCTCACCATTACGCCCGGCGTTCGCTTTGCTGACGGGGACATCGGCGACCAAAAGCGGGTTATGACGCCTGCCGCCGCCAAGGAAATCGGCTCGGATTACATTGTTGTTGGCCGTCCTATCACCGCAGCAGAGGACCCCGTTGCCGCTTACGAACGCTGTGTGGCAGAATTTTGCGACTGATACCGTCATTACCAGCCGGCATACGCAACGGTTTGGCAATCTCCCAACATAAAGCACTAAAGGAGAATCATAATGGAAGCTTATAAGAGAGAATTTATCCAATTTCTGCAGGGAGCAGGTGTTCTGAAATTTGGAGATTTCACTGCCAAATCCGGCAGAAAAATCCCCTACTTCATCAACGCAGGTATGATTAAAACCGGCGAGGAAATTGCCAAATTAGGCGAATTTTACGCAAAGGCATACTTCGACAAGGTAGGCAAAAAGCCCACCGTTCTCTACGGACCTGCCTACAAGGGCATTTCCATTGCGGTTTCCGCCGCGGTTGCCCTTTCCAAGGAAGGACTCAATGTGCCCTTCTTCTTCAATCGCAAGGAAGCCAAGGACCACGGCGAAGGCGGCGTATTTGTGGGCTATGTTCCCCAGGCCGGTGAGGAAGTCGTCATTGTCGAGGACGTAATCACCGCCGGCACTGCCATTCGGGAAAGCATGGCAATCCTCTCCCAGCTGGAGGGTGTTCGTGTAGCCGCTACCTTCGTTATGGTGGACCGCAAGGAAAAGGGTCAGGGCGAAAAGGGCGCTATGCAGGAAATAGAGGAGCAGTTCGGTTTCCCTGTCTACTCTGTGGTGGATGTGTATGACATCATCGAGTATTTGCAGGAATCCCCCGAAAACGAGGAAAACGTGCTGCGCATCCAAAACTATCTTGCAGTAAACGGAGCAAAGTAACATGAGAAGCCTGATTAGTATTCTGGATTTTTCCGTAGAGGAACTGGACCGTCTGATTGACACCGCCAAGGACATCATTGCCCGCCCGGAGGCCTACCGGGAAAGCTGTAAATATAAAAAGCTGGCCACCCTTTTCTTTGAACCCTCCACCCGGACACGTCTGAGCTTTGAGGCGGCCATGCTGGAATTGGGCGGCACGGTTTTGGGTTTCAGTGAAGCGTCCTCCTCCTCTGCCTCCAAAGGCGAGAGCATGGCCGACACTGCCAAGATTCTGTCTTGCTATGCAGACATTATGGCCATTCGCCACCCCAGAGAGGGCGCGCCCTTTGTGGCAGCCCAGGCGGCAACCATTCCCGTTATCAACGCAGGGGACGGCGGCCACAACCACCCCACCCAAACTCTGGCTGACATACTTACTATTTCCCGGGAAAAGGGACGGCTTCACGACCTCACCATTGGTCTGTGCGGGGATTTGAAGTACGGCAGAACCGTGCATTCCCTCATCGAAGCGATGAGCCGCTATACGGGTATCCGCTTTGTGCTGATTTCTCCCCAGGAATTGAGACTCCCCGGCTACATTCGCAGCAATGTGCTGGACCGCCATAACATTCCCTATACAGAAGTTTCCTCTCTGGAAGAAGCCATGCCGGAGCTGGACGTACTGTATATGACCCGGATTCAGCGGGAGCGTTTTGATGACCAGGCGCAGTACGAACGGCTTAAGGACAGCTATGTGCTGGACACTGAAAAAATGGCTCTGGGCAAAGCCGATATGTGCGTTCTTCATCCCCTGCCCCGGGTAAATGAGATTAGCGTCAAGGTGGACGACGACCCCCGGGCTGCTTACTTCCGCCAGGCCCTCAACGGCAAATTCATGCGCATGGCGCTGATTCTTAAGCTCCTTCAGGAAGCAGAAAATCCGGAAAAAGCAACCCTTGACACCCATAACCTGGTTTCCGGTCGCATTTGTACCAATCCCAAGTGCATCTCCCAGGTGGAGCAGGAGCTTCCCCAGCTTGCTCGACTGACAGATAAAGAAAACAACATACACCGCTGTATCTATTGCGAGCAAAAGGTATAAAAAGCACCGCCTGTGGTTTTCCCACAGGCGGTTTACTGTATCAATTTTTCTTTTTCTTCACGGGAGAGAGCCTTGATTTCCAGCTCCCGTTTTAGCGCTTGAGATTTGGACTGCAGCTCTTGGGTATATACCAAGGTAAGCGGGCCTCTGCCTCGGGTGTACTTTGCGCCCTTACCACTTTCATGCTCACGGAAGCGGCGCAGTACATCCAGCGCTATGCCCGTATACAGGCTTCCGTCGCCGCATCGCAGAACATACACATACCACTTTTTATCCATGGGGCGTTCTCCATTTCATACCCAAAATGCGGTCCAGAAGGAAAAAGGTTACATTGCCCAGCGCAAGGCAAGCCACCGCCATAACAATGCCCATTTCCAGAAAATCCGCGACAAGCTGTTCCAAGCCATACAGCTTCAGCAGAACACTGTACATCAGCATAACAGCAAAGTTAAAGAGAAGCACCTTCCACAGCCACCGAAGGGGCAAGCAGTCCAGTTTCTGCTTGATAATGGGGTAATAACCCAAAAACACAAACACAGCCGCCGTTTCCTTATCCGGCGCAAAAAGGGCCGATAGAATTCCAACGCATACATACCACGCCCACGCAACGGCGCTGCCGCACCGTACCAGCACCACTTGAAGCAGTAGCATAGCAAGAACGGGACATACAAACGTCGCCACGGGAATCAGCCCGCCAAGGGACATGAAAACCACCGCAAGGGCAGCCAGTACGCCCCCGAAGGCCACTGAATACGCTTTATTTGGCCTTGCCATTGCGCTTGAGCAAACCGTATTTGATGTCCCACAACTTCTGGGACAGGTCTACATAGTAGGTGTGGGGATTGTCAAAACGCTTGACCTCGTCCCACAGCTTGTCCACCTCGGACAGGCAGTATTCCCGAACCTCCTGCAGGCTGGGACACTTGTAAACCAATTTGCCCTTTTGGAAGATGGGTACTTGCAATTCCTTTGCAGTAAAATTGTAAACCGTTTTGGTTTTCCATGTTGCCTCGGGGTCAAAAATCTCCATATCCCGGCTGTCGTCCACAGTTTCATCGTAGACGCACAGGTAATCGGCAATGGCTTTACCGGTATCATTGCCGTAGAAGCGATACAACTTTTTGAAATGGGGGTTGGTAATCTTCCCCACGTTTTCGGAAATCTTAATTTTCGGCTGAACGGAGCCGTCTTCATGCTCCACCGCCGCCAGCTTATAAACACCGCCGAACACAGGCTCGCTTCTGGCGGTAATCAGCCGCTCGCCCACGCCAAACATATCAATCTTGGCGCCCTGACGGAGCAAATCCTGAATAATGTACTCATCCAGGGAATTGGAAACGGAGATTTTACACTCTGTCCAGCCGGCATCATCCAGCATTTTCCGGGCCTTTTGGGTAAGATATGCCATGTCTCCGGAGTCCAGACGGATACCGCACTTGGTAATCCCCTTGGGCTTCAGCACCTCATTAAACACCCGAATGGCATTGGGTACACCGGATTTCAAAGTATTGTAGGTATCCACCAGCAAGGTGGCATTCTCCGGATAAATTTCGCAATAGGCCTTAAAGGCTTCGTACTCCGTGTCAAACATCTGCACCCATGCGTGGGCCATTGTGCCACCTGCCAGCACGCCGTAAAGCTGGTCAGAAATGGTGCAGGCCGTGCCGTTACAGCCGCCGATGTAGGCCGCTCTTGCGCCCAAAATGGCCGCATCTGCCCCCTGGGCCCGGCGGGAACCAAATTCCAGAACCGTTCTTCCCTGTGCGGCGCGGACAACCCGGTTTGCTTTGGTGGCAATCAAGCTCTGGTGGTTGATGGAGAGCAGCAAAAAGGTCTCAATCAGCTGAGCTTCAATGGCCGGGGCGCGGACAGTGATAATGGGCTCCTGGGGAAATACAGGTGTACCCTCCGGCACTGCCCAGATATCTCCTGTAAACTTAAAGTTTGCCAAATAGGTCAAAAACTCCTCGCTGAACAGCTTTCTGCCGCGAAGATAGGCAATGTCCTCAGGGCTAAAATGCAGGTTTTGGATATAATCCACAATCTGCTCCAGACCTGCGGCAATGGCAAAGCCACCCCCGTCGGGACATTTCCGGAAAAACAGGTCAAAATACGCAATTCTATCCCCATAACCATGCTGAAAATACCCATTTCCCATGGTCAGCTCGTAGAAATCGCAAAGCATTGTCAGGTTCAATTTATCGTTGGTAGCCATGGTCTGCACCTCTTTTATATAATTGCCTATATTATACAGTTAATGCCAGAAAAATGCAAGAAAGAATGTTGACTTTCCGGGTAATGGGTATATAATTTAAGAAAAAAGGAGTTGCATATTTTATGGAAATTGTGTTGGGTATGAAAGGTGAGGTTTTCTCCCAGGTTGAGGAAAAATTTACTGCCGCCGCTGTTGGTTCCGGCTCTTTGTCGGTGTATGCCACCCCCTGTATGGCGGCATTGATGGAGGAAGCGTCCTGCGCCGCCATTGCCGCCGGCCTTCAGCCGGATGAAACCACCGTGGGCATTGAACTGAATCTTCGCCACGTTTCCGCAACGCCTGTGGGAATGCAGGTTCGCGCCACGGCAGAAGTTACCGCTGTAGAAGGAAAAATCATTACCTTTGAAATTCACGCTTATGATTCCACCGGCGAAATAGGCAATGCCACCCACAAACGGGCGCTGGTTAACGCAGAGAAGTTTTTACAAAGAACCTATCAAAAATTATAACTCTAGGAGGAACTGTTTTATGCTTTGGGAAAACCTGCGGGAGGAAGAATTTGAAGACGCTGTCAAGGCCTCCAACGGGGTCTGTATTCTCCCCATTGGTTGTATAGAAAAGCACGGACAGCATCTGCCTTTGGGTACGGATATGTTTATATGCAATGACATTTCCCGCATGGCCGCGGAAAAAGAGCCGGCGGTTGTATTCCCCGGTATGTACTTCGGCGAAAAGTCCGGTGCCGGTGAGTTTAAGGGCACCATCATTTTTAGTGCCGAGCTGCGACTGCAGATTCTGAAGGAATCCTGTAAAGAAATTGCCCGTAACGGCTTTAAGAAAATCCTGATTGTCAACGGACACGGTGGAAACGCCGATATGCTTGGTTATTTTGCCCGCAGCGTGCTGTATGAGAAAAATGATTATATGGTATTCTATTGCGGCGCCGGCATCTTCGGTCCAAATAACATTCCCAAGTTTGGTTATGACAGTCTTTATACTGAAGAAGACAAATCCACGGTTCAAAGCTATATTGACTCTGGTAAAAGAGACGGCCACGGCGGATTCTGGGAAACCTCATTGGTATACGCCAATCACCCGGATCTCGTACGCGTTGATTTGATGGACAAGGAATCCGGATTAAACATTCACCGTTTTGACGACTTCGAAAAATACAGAATTGGTACACCCTTTGCCTGGATGGCTAATTTCCCCAATTCCTATGCCGGTTACTATCACCCGGGTTTGACACCCACCATCGCCGAAGCCGCCTTTAACACCTCTGTAGACATTTTGGTAGAACGAATTAAATTCTTGAAAGAAGAGACCATTTCCGATGAATACCACGCCGAATGGCTGGCAAAACAAAAATAATCTTCAATCAAAAAAGATGCGTTGGAAAATCCAACGCATCTTTTTATATCTCCTGTCGTCCTTCCAGGGCTCTGGAAAGAGTTACTTCATCGGCATATTCCAGCTGGCTGCCCACCGGCACGCCGTATGCAAGCCGTGTAACCTTGACCTCCATGGGCCGCAGAAGCCGGGAAATATACATAGCCGTCGCCTCTCCCTCGGTATCGGGATTGGTGGCCATAATCACCTCACGCACATTGCCGTTTCCCACCCGGTACAGCAGCTCCTTAATGCGAATATCCTCCTGGGTAACATGGTTCAAAGGGGAAATCACCCCGTGAAGTACATGGTAGACGCCGTTAAACTCCCGGCTTCGCTCCATGGCAATCACGTCCTTCGGCTCTGCTACTACGCAGATTACTCCCTTATCCCGCAAATCATCATCGCAAATGGGACACACTTCCCTATCCGTCAGATTCTGACAAACCGGGCAGGTATGTACCTCGTTTTTCGCTGTTAAAATGGCATCGGCAAAGGCCTTTGCCTCCTCTTGAGGAAGGCTCAAAACATGAAACGCAAGGCGCTGCGCTGTCTTACCCCCCACACCGGGCAGCCGGGCGAAATGGTCGGTAAGATTTTGCAGCGCCGCAGGAAAATACTGCATAGTGCCTCCTTAAAACAGTCCGCCCAGATTCAGTCCGCCGGTAAGACGGGACATATTGTTGGCAGCATCGGCATCTGCAGCGCGCATAGCCTCGTTGACAGCGGCAATCACCATGTCCTGAAGCATTTCCACATCATCTGGGTCTACTGCTTCTTCTTTGATATTCAGGCCAACCAATTCATGCTTACCGTTGACAGTTGCGCTGACCATGCCACCACCTGCGGCGGCGGTATAGGTCTTGGTTTCCTGCTCCTGCTGCATACGAATCATTTCCTGCTGCAGCTTCTGGGCCTGCTTCATCATATTTGCCTGATTCATGCCACCGGGCATACCCCGGAAATTATTTCTTGCCATGGTAGTACTCCAATCTTAATTATCCTGTATGGTTACAATATCCCGATGGGCGCGGCCAAAATCCATCAGCCGTTCCAATGCAGGGTTGTTCTCGTTCCGGGCGGTAATATCCTGGGCAACGGCATTCACATTTCTGCCCAGTATTGCCGAGGCTTTTTGGGCAACCAGGGACAGAATATCCCCCTTGGAAACCATTTCCCGTGTAAAATCGTTGTTGCACAGAAGCACCAACACCCCACAGCGAAGCTGGGCTTGAATGGGCGACTGGGGCGAAACGGTGAAAAAACCGGATATGGGGGGCTTCAAATCCCGCCGAACGGCGGCAACCAAGTCTGCCCAAAAGCCCATTGGCAGCTCTTCCGGCGCTTCCTCCTGTGCCTCCGGTTGCGGAATGCTGGGTTCTTCCTTTGCAGATTCCACCGACTTTTCCGCTGCAACCTTATCCTTTATTTTCGGAACTGCCACCGGGATTACGCCTGCGGCAATTTGCTCCTCCAGTCGGGTTAAACGGGCATTCAGCGACTTGGCGTCCAGCATCAGCTGGGGCTGGCACATACTGATAATGCAAAGCTCTGCGTCCACTCGGCGGCTGGCGCTCCTTGTAAAGGAGGAAAGTGTCTTTTCCAGCTGCTCCATGTAGCAAATCAATTCGCCGATGGAGACCGCCTGTGCAAGGGCCTGGGCTTCCTTATCCGTTGCCACTCCGGAGAGCATGGAAATCCCTGCATCCGGAGCAGTTTTCAGTATCAGCAGGTCCCGGGTAAGGCAAGCAAGCTCGTCCAGCAAAGCGCTGATATCCTTGCCGTCAGCATAAAGTCTGTTAAACAGCTCCAGGGCCTCTTTGGTGTTATGCTGCGCAATATAGCCAATC
This sequence comes from Faecousia sp., assembly GCA_045656245.1. Classification (GTDB taxonomy): domain Bacteria; phylum Bacillota; class Clostridia; order Oscillospirales; family Oscillospiraceae; genus Faecousia. The sequence continues at coordinate 22,644 of JAZOQT010000041.1, read as the reverse complement.
ATCTGGGCCGCCTTTTGCTCCCCGGCGATTCCCAGGCACGCATACACCCGTTCAGCGGTCAATTCCCCTGCAGTGGCGCTGGCGCATTGGTCCAAAAGGCTCAGGCCGTCCCGCATACCACCGTCTGCCATGCGGGCCAGCACCTTGGCGGCGCTGTCGTCCAGGTCGATATTCTCCTGGTAGGCAACATACTGCAGTCGGGCTGCAATATCCTCCTGGCTCAGGCGGCGGAATGCAAACCGCTGACACCGGGACAAAATGGTGGCCGGCACCTTATGCAACTCTGTGGTGGCAAGAATGAACAGCAGATGCTCCGGGGGTTCTTCAATAATTTTCAGAAGGGCGTTAAACGCCGCAATGGAGAGCATATGCACCTCGTCTATGATATACACCCGCATTTTCACTTCCGAAGGGGTATAAATGGCATCGTCCCGCAAATCACGCACATTGTCCACACCGTTGTTGGAGGCGGCGTCGATTTCCAGCACATCCATACAGGCGCCGGAATCAATGGATTTACAGGCACTGCAGCAGTTACAGGGGTTGCCGCCCTGGGGATTTAAGCAGTTGACTGCCTTGGCAAGAATCTTTGCGCAGCTGGTCTTGCCTGTGCCGCGGGAGCCTGTGAACAAATAGGCATGGCTCATTTTGCCGGTAACAAGCTGGTTTTTGATAGTCTGTGTAACTGCCTGCTGACCGGATACATCGTCAAAGGTCTGGGGACGGTATTTTCGATATAATGCCTGGTACATATAGCCCCTCCTTTCTAAAGCATAAAAGACCGGCTCATAACAAGATTGCACACCCACATTTGAGCAAGCAAAATGCCCGGTGTCGACGCAGCAAGCTCGGGAGCGGCAACCCTGCGGCACACGAAAAGGTCCGCTTAATGCTGCTTGGTTCCCCACCTGACATGGTTCACGGGTTTCCGTTGCGCAAGACCGTTCCTTCAACACCGCGTACATCGGCCTGACGGCACTTAAACTTGCCCGGGTGTGGGGATTCATCCCTGCTATAGCGGATTGCAGGTATAGGGCACCGCTAACTCCCCGACTAGTGCAACCTTGTTACAAGCCGGTCCGGCGTAACAAGGGTATTCGGTTACAATTAATTTACCTTGGAATCGATGAAATCCGCCAGTTCGCCGAAGGTGGTGATCTTCTGATTTTCCAGATCCAGCTCCACACCCAGCTCGGTTTCCAGGTCCATAATCATTTCCACAATGTCCAAAGAATCAATCCCCAGCGCTTCAAAGGTGGAATCGGGAGTGATTTCTGCAGCATCCAGCTCCAGCTGCTTGGCTGCGTAGGAAACTAATTTTTCGTACATATTTTTCTCCTCCAAAAATGAAGTATTGACTGCACATATTTTAATACAGCAGAGAATGTTTGTCAATCCTTTTTACAGCTTCCGCAGAAGGCCTGCAATATCCTCCGGCGTAAAGGAGTAGGCGGTATCACAGAACTGACATTCCACAGGGAAGGGCTTTCCCTCCTCCATAATCTCCGTCAGTTCTTCCCTGCCCAGGCTTATAAGCGCCTTGGTAACCCTCTGTCGGGAGCAATAACAGCGATAGGCAACTTCTGTGGTTTCCATAAATACCACGCCCAGAGCGCCGCAGACCTGCCCCAGAATATCTTCCGGGGTCATGTCTTGCTCCAGCATAGCGGTAACCGCCCCTGCCTGCTGAATCCCCGCCTCCAGCTTATCAATTACTTCCTCCGGCGCGCCGGGAAGCAGCTGTAACAGATACCCACCGGCCACCTTGACAGAATAATCCCGATCCACCAGCACACCCAGGGCACAGGCGGTGGGCGTTTGCTCACTTTGGGCAAAGTAGGCGGTAACGTCGTCCCCGATTTCCCCGGAAACCAGAGGAATTGTGCCAATATATGGCTCCTTCATCTGCAAATCCCGAATGACAGTCAGTGTTCCCTCTGTTCCAACAGTAGCGCCCACGTCCAGCTTTCCCGGAAACTTCTCCACCAGCGGCACATTGCCGGCAGTAACACAGCCCCGGACATTACCGGTGGCATCGGACACACAGGTAATGGTGCCGATGGAACCGCCGCCCTTAATTTGCAGGGTCATGGAGCCATTGTCCACCTTCTGCATATTGCCCATCATAGAGGCCGCCGTCAAAGCTCTGCCAAAAGCGGCGGTGGCATTGGGGGTGGTTTTGTGAATCTGCGCCGCTCTGCCCACCATATCCGTGGAGCGAATGGCCACCACCTTAACGAAGCCGTCCATGGTCATGCCGCGAACCAAGTAATCTCCCATTTTCTTATACCCTTTCTCTCCCTGAAATATTACCACAGGTCATTTTTTGAACCGTTCTGTTTCTGTTCTGCTTCCTATCATAACATGAAGGTGCAAAAAAGCAAGCAAAAAAGCCAGGCGACTGCGGAAAACTGCCCCATTCTATGCAACTGCCTATACAGAATGACCGCGTTTATAATTCAGAGGCGTGGTACCAACGTATTTCTTAAATATCCGTATAAAATACGAGCAATCATTAAACCCGCAGTCAAAACATGCCTGGGTTACGTCCGCCCCATTGTCCAAAAGGTTCTTGGCAAGGGCAATTTTTTTGGCCTGAATATAGCTTTTCAAGGGCGTGCCGATATGTCGGCTGAAATATGCGGACAAATATTGGGGCGTCAAGCCCATGGCAGAGGCAATCTCAGAAACAGACTGAATGACCGCCGTATTGTCCGACACATAGGTCAGCACCTGTTCCAACCGCTGGGGAATGTGGGTTCCGGTTCCCGGAGCAACACACCCCGCATTCAGCTGCCGGTTAATTTCGTCCAGGATTCGCATAAAAAAGCTCATCGCGCGAAAGGAATCCTCCCTGCCGTCCCGGAAACAGTCGCTGATGGCATACAGCATTTCCAAAATGGCCTCCCGGTTTTTATCATCCGGAGAGATCAAATTCCCACCTCCTGTTATGCTGCTCAGTCCGGAAGACAGGGGGTTCAGGCACAGACCGTCAAACGCGTGGCAATCCACCAGAAAGTAAAACCGCTCATACATACAGTTGGACATGGTCAGCGCCTTGTGGACTTCCCGGGGATTGATGATAATGATGTCCCCCCGACGAAGCTCATACAGAGAGTTTTCCACAATATACTTATGATTTCCGGAAATAAAAACGTAAATTTCCAGATAGTTGTTTAGGTGCAAAACATGATTCTCCGGACTGTCCTGCGTCAGTCTGTGGACAAAGCGAACAGGCATAGAATTGCGCATCACAGCGATATCGCCCTGAATACAAAAGGTTTTTTCCATACGAGCCTCCAGATATTACAAAAATACGATTTTCCATTAAATTAATGCTATGAATGGTTCATATTTTATGGTACTGTATTACCATACACAGGAACAGATGTCAAGGAGAAATATCCGCCGCAGCGTAATTGCCTGGTGCATTTCCCCTTAACACCAACGTTCACCCAATAAATTCATGTATAAAAAACAGGAGGCGCAACATGTATATTTCTATTTTTTCCGACGAACTGTTTATGGACATTCACCAGGCACTGCCCATTTTGAAGCAGTGGGGGCTGACCCATGTGGACTTTCGCGGTATGATTAACGGCAAGCCCATCGAAAAGCAAACCGATGAGGAGCTGTACGAACTGAAGGCCGCTTTGGATAAATACGGTCTGAAGCCCGGCGTGATTCAGTCCTCTCTGTGTAAGGTTCATCTGCCGGATGAAGCCCGTCAGGCAAGGGAAATGGAAAAGCTAGAGGGCATTATCCGCGCCTCCAACATTCTGGGAACCAAGCTGGTGCGCAGTTTCTTCTACTGGCAGCACGATCAGCTTGATCCTGCCTGCGGTGAGCTGGCAATGCGCCCCGATGCTCTGGCCCAGGTTCTGGAGATGTTTGCCCCTATTGCCAAGCGGGCACAGGAGGCCGGTCTGATTCTCGCCTTTGAAAACTGCGGTGTTACTCCCGATGAGGTCATCACCGTGCTGGAAGCGCTGAATGTTCCCCAGTGGGGTATGGCCTGGGACGTTTCCAATATGTTTGAGCTGTTGCCCGAGGCCCAGGGCGACTGTGTGGAATACTTCACAAAAGCATTGAAATACGCCAATATGGTTCACGTAAAGAGCCGCGGTGTGGAAACCCTTCCCCAGCTGGAGTACAAAAAAGTTCCCTGGGATCGGGTTCTGGCAGGTGTTGCCGTTACCGGAAAGGATATGCCCATTTCCGTGGAAACCCACGTACCCAAGGAATCCTCTCTGGATAAGGTGGAAACCAGCAAGCATGTTTACGAGTATATCAAGCGCCTTGTTCCCGCATCCGCGCCGGGAGATATGCTCTCTGCGCTTTCCCCCAAGCTGCGCTTTGTTCGCCCCTATGCAGACAATCCCGTGCGTATGGTGGTCGTAGGCCTGGGCATGGGCAAGAACCGCTGCGCACAAATCAAGGATACCAGTGGCATTGAGCTGTATGGCGTCTGCGATATTAACGAAGAAAAAGCAAAGACTGTGGCCCAGCAGTTTGGCGTGCCCTACAGCACCGACATCAAAACATTCCTCAACGACCCTAAAGTAGAGGTCATGTATATCGTTACCCCCACCGGCACTCACTGCGACCTTGCTATGGAGTGCTTTGCCGCCGGCAAGCACGTACTGACCACAAAGCCCATGGATGTCAACTACCGCAAGTGCGACGAGGCCATCGCCATGGCAAAGGAAAAGGGTCTGCTGTTCGGCGTGGACTTCGACCTGCATTTCCGCGGACCGCTGACAGAACTGAAACAAGCTGTAGACGGTGGATTTTTCGGCGAGAAAATCACCTGCGCAAATGTTACTTTGAACATTCGCCGCAGCCAAAAATATTACGACGAAAACGGCAAGTGGCGCGGCACCTGGGCCATGGACGGCGGCGGCGCATTCAGCAACCAGGGTATCCACGAAATTGACCGGCTCATCACCATTCTGGGTGTCCCGGATGAGGTACGGGCGGTAACCGCCACACAGACCTTTGACATTGAAGCGGAGGACTACGGCTCCACCGAATGGCGTTACGCCAACGGCGCAGTGGCCCGGTTCGCAGTAACCACCTCCTACCTGGCCTCCTCCTGGTACGCCCGTTTGGAGGTCTTTGGCGACAAGGGCGCATATCTGAATGTCAGCGGTGGAGCAGAGGGAGACAAAATCAGCTGGTTCAGCGACGGAAAGTGGACAGATACTGCTCCCTTCCCCTATCAGCGTCAGTGGCAGCAGGGCAGCGACAACTTCGCCTACTGCCTGCGTACCGGCACACCTCTGACCGTTACCGCGGAGGACGGAAGAACCGCCCGCTACGTGCTGGACAAAATGTATGAAAGCGCCCATAACGGCGGTGGTTGGGTAAAAGTCGGACTGTAAGGAAGATTTGTATGGAGCATTTGATAACCGATATTCAGCGTTTTTCTCTGAATGACGGCCCCGGCATTCGCACCACAGTCTTTTTTAAGGGCTGTAATATGCACTGCGCCTGGTGCCACAATCCGGAAACCCTTTCCCCAAAAGCACAGCTGATGTTCTATCCTGCCAAGTGTATCGGCTGCGGCAAGTGCTTTGCCGCATGCCCCGCAGGCGCGCACACACTTTCAGACGGCAAGCACACCATCAATCGCAGCCTGTGCACCATCTGCGGCAAATGCGCCCAGGTTTGCTATGCCCAGGCGCTGGTCATCAGCGGAAAAGAAATGTCGGTAGCGCAGATTATGGACGAGGTGCGTCAGGACAAGGCCTATTACGAAGCCTCCGGCGGCGGAGTAACCCTCTCCGGCGGTGAGGTGCTGTGCCACACGGAATTTGCATTGGCGCTGACCAAGGCCTGTCATGCCGAAGGGATTTCCGTCGCTCTGGAAACAAACCTGTCCTTTCCCTACGACGCAATCCGCCCCCTTTTGGAGGAAGTAGACCTGATTATGGCAGACTGCAAGCTCTTTGACGATGCGCTGCACAGGCAATACACCGGCATTTCCAACCGGACGGTACTGGAAAATCTCCGCGCCGTCCAAAGCACCCCTATAATCGTACGCACACCCCTGATTCCCGGCGTTACGGCAACTGCAGAGAATCTGCGGGGCATTGCCACTTTCCTTTCCGGCAAGGAAAACCTGATTTACTACCAGCTTTTGAACTTCAACCCCCTTGGAGATACCAAATACCGCAGTCTGGATACCCGGAATCCTTTTGCTGAAGCCACGCCCTATACCCAGGCGCAAATGGAAGGCTTCGGTAAGCTACTATCCGACATTCCCATCGCCCTAAAGGTAGGTGAATAAAATGTCCCAGCTTTGTTTTGTCAATACATACCCCGCTGACGAAGAATTTTCTTATGATCGGCGCATTGCCCTTCTGCGCAAACGCAAGGTATCCCAAACCGAGGAAAAAGCCCGTCTGGGCGGCGCAGATGAGGACGACTACGGTCTGATTGTGCAGGACGTATTCGATTTCAAGCTGGAGCCCAACCACGAAAACGGCTCTATCTACGGCTATGAAGCATGGGCAAGCAACTATACCCGTTTGCTGAATACCCACCCGCTTTACTGCGACCCGCTGGACGCCTTTGTGGGAAAAGGGTTTGTGTTCATGGAGCGGCTGCGCCCCAAAACCTGCAAATGGAATCCTGCCTATCCCTATGATGACCTGCAGGTAATATTTGACCGCTACAACATCATCTCCGGCATCGACAACTGCCACCATTTCACCCCGGATTTACAGATTGGTCTGGACCTGGGCTGGGGCGGTATTCTGCAGCAGCTGAAAGACGGAAAGGCAAGCCACGGCCCGGAGCATCACAGATTTTACGATGCCGAGATTCAGGTGGTAACGTGCATCATCGCATTTTTGCACCGTATGGCTGATGAGCTGGAGGCCCTTTCCCAACAGGAAAACAATCCCCAGCTTGCAGAAAATCTACATAAGATGGCCCAAATTAATCACAAGGTGGCGGCAGGAAAGCCGGAAACCTTCCGGGAAGCCATTCAGTGGATCTGCTGGTTCAGTATGCTTTCGCGAACCTACAACCGGGGCAGCTCCGGCGGCCAGCTTGACGAAATGCTCCGCCCCTACTATGAGCAGGATTCCGCCGCGGGCACATTGACCGACGAAGAAGCGGTATTTTACCTCGCCTGCCTGTTTCTGCAGGACAGCCGCTATTTTCAGCTGGGCGGACCGGACGAGAATGGCAATGACATCACCTCAAAGCTTTCCTATCTGGTTTTGGAGGCCGCAGACAAAATCAACATTGCTTGCAATTTAACCATTCGCATTCACGACAAGATGGATGAGGACTTTTTCCTGAAATCCATTGAATACCTTTTCAAAAACAAGCAGGGCTGGCCCCGATATTCCTCGGACAATGCGCTGATGGAGGGCTTTATGAAATGCGGCTACTCCAAAGAGCTTGCCCGGAGGAGAGTGGCCGCGGGCTGCCATTGGATGTGTATCCCCGGTATGGAATATGCCATGAACGACACTGTCAAAATAAACCTTGCCCGGACCTTTGAAGTGGCTTATGAGGATATGATGTCCCAGGGCGAGCCTTCGGTGGAACGTCTGTTCGACCTCTATGCCAAACACCTGAAGCTGGCAGTGGACACCACCGGCAAGGGCATTATGCACCATCTGCGCTACCAGACGGAAAGCCAGCCCGAGCTGATACTGAATCTGTTCCAGCACGGGCTGATTGCCAAGGGTGTGAACATTACCGACGGAGGCGCCAACTACTACAATATGTGTGTTGACGGCAGCGGCATCGCAGTTGTGGCGGACAGCTTTGCCGCGCTGGAGCAGCGCATCGAGCAGGAAGGAAAGCTGACCTACCGGCAGCTGGACGCGCACATCAAGGCAAATTACGAAGACACCGACGGAGAGTATATCCGCCAGCTTATGCTCCACAGCCAGCGCTATGGCGGCGGCAACACCCTGGCAGACCGTTGGGCAGAAAGAATTAAAGACCTGTACACATCGCTGGTGCGGGACCTGTGCCGTCAGCATCCCGGCTATAACTTTATTCCCGGGTTCTTCTCCTGGTCCAATACCATTATGCTGGGAAAAGCCGTAGGAGCTACCCCCAACGGAAGAAAAGCAGGTCAGCCCATCAACCACGGCGCAAATCCCTGCAGCGGATTTCGGCCCGATGGCGCGGTAACCGCTATGTGCAACAGCATCGCCCGGATACAGCCCGGCTACGGCAATACTGCCCCGGTACAGCTGGAGGTAGATCCCGGCATCGGCAATACCCCGGAGGGTGTACGGAAGATGGCAGCAATGGTAAAGACCATCTTAAACACAGGCAATACTTTGCTGAACATTAATATCATTGACACGGACAAAATCCTGCAAGCCCACAAAGATCCCTTCAAATACCCGGACCTGGTGGTGCGGGTTACAGGCTTTACTGCCTACTTCGCCATGCTTTCACCGGAATTCCGGCAGCTGGTGGTGGACAGAATCACCTCCGTGAACCCAAGAAAAATTTCGGAAGATAAGGAGCAGAAATCATGATTACAGAAGGCGGCCAGTTTCTGGCAATGGAGAAAATCGACACAAGCGCGACCCAAATGCGCTCGCTGCCCATGGTGGTGGGAGAAATCCCCGGCGCCGCCACCAATCACATCACCGTTCCTGCCGGCCAGGTATTTGCGTTGGCGGCAGACGAAGCCCATTACCACATCTTTATCCTCATTTCGGGACAGTGCGCCATGGAATCTGGCGGTGTTGCCACAACATTTGACCAGCGGGTAACCTTCGTGCCTGCCCCGGAGGCAACCATGAAGCTTACTGCCCTGACCAATACCCAACTGTTGGAGATTCTGTGGGACATCACCCCGGAGGATATCAAGCTTCGCGCCGATTACGGCACCGCCTTCCCCCTGATTCAGCCCTATGCCACCGCCATTCAGTATGTAGACCCCAACAAGAGCCCCAAGACCATCAGCCGTATGATGATTCCCCACAAGATGATTCCCCGGTTTGCCATCGGCTCTGTGGAGTCCTACGGCTATGACTACGTAAAGCCCCACTCCCACCCCATGCTGGACCAGTTCTTCTTCTCCTTCCCGGAAAACAATATGATGCTGATTATCAACGGAGAGAAGATTCCCATGGGCGGCGATGTGATGGTGCATATCCCCCTGGGCGCTGACCACGGTGTGGAGGTTACCGGCACCGACCACCTGCACTATATGTGGATTGATTTCCTGCCTGACAACGATTCCGGCCTGAAGCGACTGGATGAGCGCCACAAGCCCACCGGTACCGTGCGAGACCTGGAAAAAGAGGATAAATTCCGTGATAACGATAAGTAAGGCAGACCCCACAAAGCCTGTTAAGCTCCGGACCTCCCGGGCCTGGCGCACTTACCTGGGCGGCAGTATGATTTCCGCGCTCCACGGTCAGACCGGCGAAGACGACCACTTCCCGGAAGAATGGCTTATGTCCACAGTAGCCGCCCGGAACGCAGGCAGGGAGCATATTGTGGAGGGCATTACACAGGTAGAGGGTACGGATATGACTCTGCTACAGCTGCTGGAAACCGCTCCGGCAGCCATGCTGGGCGACGCCCATGCAGAAAAATACGGAGCAAACCCCGGTGTGCTGGTAAAGCTGCTGGATGCTGCCGAGCGGCTGACACTACAGGTCCATCCCACCCGGGAATGCGCCCGGAAGCTGTTTGGCTCTGCCTTCGGAAAAACCGAGTGCTGGCATATTCTTGACAGCCGGGTGCTGAACGGCGAGGAGCCCTGCATCTACATCGGTTTCAAAGAAGGCGTAACCAGACAGCAGTGGGCGCGCTGCTTTCAGCAGCAGGATATTCCCGCCATGCTGAACTGCCTGCACAGAGTCCCGGTAAAGAAGGGCGACACCTTCATTATCCGCGGCGGCGTACCTCACGGCATTGGCAAAGGCTGTTTTCTGGTTGAAATTCAGGAGCCTACGGATTATACCATACGCACAGAACGGGTAACCACCTCCGGGCTTCCGGTTGCAGATTTCATGTGCCACCAAGGACTTGGCTTTGAGAAAATGTTTGACTGCTTCACCTACAACGGAGCATCACTGGAGGACACCCTGTCCATGTACCGGGTAACCCCTGTGCATCATCAGCACCAGGGCTATACTGTGGAGCATATTATCCACCCGGAAATCACAGACATGTTTTCACTGGATATGATTACGGTAACCTCTTGCGCAGAGCTGGAATCCGACACCTTCTACGGCATCTATGTGTTGGACGGGCAAGGGACTCTCAACGGAAAGGCCCTGGATACCTGCGATCACTATTTCATTCCTGCCTCCTGCAGGAAAATCACGGTGGAGGCAAGTCCTAACAAGCCGTTAAAATTCGTTCGGTTCTTCGGTCCCAACGGCTAATACAAACAAAAAACGCCCCATGCTGTTACGCATGGCGCGTTTCATCATCTGAGTTTAAGAACCGGAAATTACTTCTTGAACAGCTCCAGGAAAGCGTCAACATCACTGTTGGAAGCGGTAGGAATACCGGTGCTTACAGCGCCTTCCGCCTTGGTGGGAGCAGCTTCCTTTCTCTGCTCAAAGCCGGTAGCGATGACAGTAACACGGATTTCGTCTTCCAGATCATCGGCAGAGGTAGCACCGAAGATAATGTTGGCTTCGGGGTTGGCATTCTCCTGCACGATGCCGGCGGCGGTTTCCACGTCGTCTAGAGTCATCTCGGAGGAGCCGGTGATGTTCACCAGAACGCCGGTAGCGCCGTTGATAGAGGTTTCCAGCAGGGGGCTGTTGATAGCGGCCAGAGCAGCCTGCTCTGCCTTCTCGCGGCCGGAAGCGGTGCCTACGCCCATGTGTGCGCGGCCGGCATCCTTCATAACTGCGGAAACGTCAGCGAAGTCCAGGTTAATGACCACACGGTCGGAATAACCAACCAGCTCGGAGATGGAGGTTACAGCCTGCTTCAGCACATCGTCAGCGATGCCGAAGGCGTTGGCGAAGGTAATCTTCTGGTCGGTAACGTACTTCAGGCGGTCATTGGGGATAATCACCAGGGAGTCCACCTTGCCAGCCAGCTCGGCAATGCCGCTTTCAGCCTGGCGCATACGGTTTGCACCCTCAAACTTAAAGGGCTTGGTAACAATACCAACGGTCAGAATGCCCTGCTCGTGAGCCAGGTCGGCAACGATGGGAGCAGCGCCGGTGCCGGTGCCGCCGCCCATGCCGGCGGTGATGAACACCATATCAGTGCCTTCCAGAATCTTGGCAATCTGAGCACGGCTTTCCTCGGCAGACTTCTTGCCAACCTCGGGCTTGGAGCCGGCACCCATACCACCGGTAAGCTTTTCACCAATCTGGACCTTATTCTTACAGATAGACTTATTCAAGTCCTGCTTATCGGTGTTGATAACGATAAAGTCAACGCCCTCCACACCGGATTCAATCATGCGGTTGATGACATTGTTGCCGGCGCCGCCGACACCAATCACCTTAATTTTAACTACGCGTTCCTGGAAATCAGACATATGCTCTCCTCCTATGTATCGTTTCGTGGCATACTACGCCACAGTATATACAACTGTACTGTTATATTCTATCGCAAAAAATCCATTCGGTCAATAACCTTTTTCAGATATTTCTGCTTTTTTGACAAACTTTTTCAAAAAAATTACTTCGGGTCATAATAATAATGGCCAATATCGCTTAAATAGAGAATTCCCTTTTCGTAAGGCTTCAATCCGTCCAAGTAGTTTTTCATTAGGCACACCTTGGTTGCCAGGTCGGATTTGTCTCCCAGCAGTACATGAAACCGGTCCCCATACCACAACTGCAGGTCGCCGGCATTGGAAACATCGATAGACGCAACACCGCCGATGACACTGTTCCGTTCCAGATAGCCGGTAATGTCCAGCGCGATGCTCAATTTTTGGGCGGCAGTTACCGTTACGGGAACCAAATTCCCCTCCCCGTCAGTTTCCGTCTGGGGCGGCTGACAGGCCACCGCCTGCTGACCGGCCTTGGGGTTTTCTATCTGCAGGCCATAAATTTTGGTGTAGCTTTCGCCATGGTCCTGGGACACAGGCTCAATCACCTTGCCGTCAGAGCTAACCATCCACCAGCTCCCGTCTGCCGCCTCTACGGCATAGGTAACCGCAATTTCCACAATTTCAATATGGACGGTATCCGGCAGTTTTATTCCAATGCGCACTTGACGGACATACTTCAGCTTATCCAGTATGCGATTTACCGCCCTGTCCCTGCTGAAGGTCAGCAGGCTTGCCCCGTCCTCAATGCCGGAGGCTTGGGCCACATCCCATGCAGTATACTTATCCGTACCGGAGACGGTGATTTTCTCCGCATCTACCTTAAAGAACACGGAAAGTCCCAGGACCAGAGCCACTACCACCGCAGCGATGGTCGCAAGGTGCAGAAGCAACCGGTTGCGGCTAAAGGGCTTGGGCGGCAGGTATACAACCTCCGGGGAGATATTTACCGGCTGCTCTTTTTTTCTGGGCTTATAAGGCGCCGCCTTTTTGGGCGCAGAGGCCCGCTTTGCCGGGGCAGTCTGCTTTGCAGGCGTTCTTTTTTTTGCGGGGGAAGGTCTTCTGGCAGGCCCAGTCTTCGTGCCTGTGGGCCGCTTAGCCTTCTGTCCAGCGCCTGTAGGTTTTTTCTTCTCTTTTGTATCCATGGTTTCTCCTTTCCCGGAGTTATCCTTTGTGCTTTGCCAGTTCTTCCAATATGTTGCAAATCCGCTCCGCGGAATCCAAAATCACATTGCCCTTCAGAGATGTTTCCATGCAATTGCGCCGCTCCTTGTCGGAAAGCAGGCCTTGAATTTCCTCATACAGCCGCTGGGCTGTGCAATCCCGCTCCAGAAGCAGCACAGCGCCGCCGTTATCAGAAAGGACTCTGGCGTTTTTCTCCTGGTGATTGTCCGTAACATTGGGGGAAGGAATCAAAATGGCAGGCGTTCCACTGGCGGCAATTTCATTGCAGCTGGAAGCCCCTGCGCGGCTGATGACCACGTCGGCCGCCGCCATCACTGTGGGCATATTGTAAAGATATTCCCGCATATCAATGGGGCTGCTGTCCAAATCCACACCCAAATCCCGAACGGTTTTGGGCATCCACTCCCAGCCGAATTTGCCGGTGGCATGGATATGGCGGAAGGGGTAGCCGTTTTCCTTGGCAATGGCCATTACCTGGGCCATCACCTGATTCATGGCGCGGGCGCCAAGACTGCCAAAGGCGGACACCACCAAGGGCGCATCCTCCGCAATGCCCAGTTCCTTGCGGGCCTTTTGCTTATCCGCAAAGACAAATTCTCGCCGAATGGGCATACCCACGGTTTCCACCCGCTGGGGGTGGCGATAGCGCTGGGCGCTTTCTCCGAAGCACACCAGGACTCTGTCCATTCTGTCCGCCAATAGACGGGTAGTAAGACCGGGCATGGCATTGCTTTCGTGAACACAGGTGGGAATACGCAGCAGACTTCCCGCCATCAGTGCAGGAAAGCAGGCATAGCCGCCGGTACCCAAAATCACATCCGGCTGAAAACGGCGGATGATTTTTTTACACACCTGCACCGCTTTTGCCGTGGCGGCCACGGTTTTTACATTCTTGCCCAAAGCAGACAGGCTTTTTCCCCGTACCATGCCGGCAATTTCCAGGCATTCCAGTGAAAATCCCGCCTTTGGGACAAGCTGTTCTTCCATATGTCCCTTTGCGCCGATGAACAGAATATTACAGTTCGGGTGGCGCTCCCGAAGCAAATTGGCCACTGCAATGGCAGGGTTAATATGACCCCCTGTGCCGCCGCAGGTAAATATCACATTCATAAGGAAACCTCCTGTATTTTTGTCTGGTTTCGTTGCCGGGAAATGCTTAACACAACCCCCATCTCCCCCAGGTTTACAGCCAGGGCCGTACCGCCGTAGGAGAAAAAGGGCAACGCGATTCCCGTGGAGGGCAATAAATTGGTTACAACGCACAGGTTCAACACCGTCTGCACCGCAATCAGCGCAACCAGCCCCGCCGCAAACACGGTGGAAAAGCGGTCTCTTGCCCGCAATGCAATCCAAAAGCCCCGCAAGATGGTGGCGGCGAACAGCGCAATAATCAAAAGCGCGCCAACAAGCCCCAATTCTTCGCAAACGATGGCAAAAATATAATCGTTATACTGAAACGGCAGGTACAGATACTTCTGTCTGCTTTTCCCAAACCCCATGCCGAACAGTCCGCCGGAGCCAATGGCATACAGCGATTGCAAAATTTGGTATCCCGTATCCCCGGGGTCCTGCTCCGGGTGAAGCCATGCGGTAACTCTGTCCCCGGCATAGCCCATGAAGGTAATGTAAATCAGCACAAATGCGGCGGCGGCGCCAGCCCCGGCCAGCAGCCATTTTGAGCCTGTTCCGGCCACAAACATCATCACTACTGCCACCATGCCCATGAGCATAATGGCAGAAAGGTGTTTTTCCAGCGCCAAAGGAACCAGGATTCCCAGCAGCGCAGCGCCAAAGCCCAAAACGCCGTAGCGGAATTTTTTGGTATCCTGCCCAAAGCCCTTGGTAAGCCGGGCAAACAGCAGAATCATGGTAAATTTGGCGATTTCCGAGGGCTGAAACTGAATGCCGGCAATGTTAATCCACCGCCTTGCACCATTCACCGACTCCCCCACCACCAGTACTGACAACAGCAACACAATGCTGACGCCATACAGCGGCCAGGCAAGCTTCAGCCAAAACCCTGCCGGGATTCGGCTGAAAAAATACATACAGACAAGGCCGATTCCGGCGCAAACTGCCTGTTTTTGCAAATACTTTGTGGAAATCTCATACCTGGTGTCATACTCGCTCTGGGCAGAGCTGGCTGAATACAGCATAATAAGCCCCACCGTCAGAAGCAGAAGCACCAGCACCAGAAACGGTATATCCACCTTTTCCCCCGCCGGAAACCGGCGGCGTTCCTCTTTGGCATACAGAGTTTTCCCTGCTGCCATAAAAATGCTCCTTTTATTGAATTGCGAACCAGGCAATCACGCACATCACAGCAGACACCGCTGCGAAAACCAGAACAATTTTAACTTCCTTCCAGCCGCACATTTCGAAATGGTGGTGAATGGGCGACATCTTAAACAGCCGTTTGCCATGGGTAAGCTTAAAATAACCAACCTGTAAAATCACAGACAGCGTTTCTACGATATACACCAGCCCCACCAAAATCAGAATCAGGGGCATATTCAGGGCGAAGGCAAGTCCGCATACCGCGCCGCCTAAAAACAGCGAGCCGGTATCTCCCATAAACACCTTTGCAGGATGCCAGTTATAGAACAGATAGGCAATCAATCCGCCGATAAGCGCGGCAGGCATCAATGCCAAATCCAGCTTTTGATTTGCCACCGCCGCAGCGGTAAAGAACACCATGACCGGTACGGTTACGGAAGCAGAAAGGCCGTCCACCCCATCGGTAAGGTTCACCGCATTGACACACCCCACCATTACGAACATGGCAAAGAAGATGTACACAAGGGGGTGAATATTCTGAATGACTATATCCGTAAAGGGAATGGCGATTTCCGGCTGCAGCGTGCCATACTTATACAGCATATACAGAAAGACCGCGCATACCGTCAGCTGCAACAGCATTTTTTGCAGGGCGGTCAAACCCATATCCCGCTTAAATTTCACCTTGCAGAAGTCGTCCAGAAAGCCCACAAAACCAAAGCAGAGGCTCAGTGCCAGCACATAGAACACCGAGTAGTCTGTCATGGTGGGAATGGCAATCAGCAGACAAATAACCAGCGCGAAAATGAACATCAGACCACCCATCAAGGGGGTTCCCGCCTTGTAATTGTGCCAGGTAGGCCCGATATCCCGGACGGATTGTCCTGCCTTCAGCGCACGCAGCACAGGCAAAATCAAAAACCCAATGAGCCCGGATAGCGCTGCTCCCACTGCCACTGTCAAAAAAATCTTCGTCATACGCCCTTCCTCCGCTTATGTATCTTCCTTCAAAAACTGTTCCAGAGCCAACTCCATGTGCATGCCGTGGCTGCCCTTAAACAGCAGGGTATCCCCCGGCTTTGCCAGGTGCTTCAGCCGGTCAACCAGCTCTGACCGATCAGAGAACGCCATGGCCTTGCTTTGGGACATTCCCCCGGTGTAGCAGCCGCTGACAAGACGGTGGCTGTTTGGCCCATAGGCCAGCACCAGGTCTGCCGACTGGGCCGCAAGCCGTCCCACGCGGAAATGCTCCGCCTGGGTACACACACCCAATTCCAGCATATCTCCCAGCACCGCTATGCGGCGGGTATCCTTCTTTCCCAGTACCGCCAATGCCGCCGCCATGGATTCCGGGCCAGCATTGTAGCAGTCCTTAATAACGGTATAACCCTGAATCTGCAAAATTTCCTGCCGACCGGACAGGTTGCGGAAATTTTCCAGCGCGGAGCTGATTTCCCGGGGCGAAACACCCACGGAAATTCCCACAGAAATTGCTGCCAGGGCATCGGATACATAATGGCTGCCCTCCAAAGGCAGGCATATATTGATGGAGACATCACCGCTAACCGCCACAAAGGAAATGCCGCTTTCCTCCTGACGCACGTCCAGCGCCTGAACCTTGCACCCGCTACTCTGCCCAAAGGCAAGGGTCGGTCTTGGAAGGCTCGCTCCTGCTTTTTGTAGCAGGGCATCGTCCCCATTATAAAGCAAGGGCGCAGTATCTGCCATGCCTTCTAAAATTTCCAGCTTTGCTTTCAGTATCCCTTCTTGGGAGCCCAAATGCTCAATATGCATGGTGCCGATGTTGATAATCACGGCAATGTCCGGCTTGGCAATACCGGTCAAATAGGCAATCTCCCGAAAATGGTTCATGCCCATTTCCAGAACCGCAATCTCCGTACCGTCCTCAATGGAGAGAATTGCCATGGGAAGACCGATGTCGTTGTTGTGATTTGCCGGAGTTTTAGCAACCTTATACTTGCTTTCCAGCACACAGGCAATCATTTCCTTGGTGGTGCTTTTGCCCACACTTCCGGTTACCCCAACCACCTGCAATCCCAGACGGTTGCGCTCGCCGGCGGCGATTTTCCCCAGAGCAATACGGGTATCCTCTACCACAATGGCAGGAAAATCCCCTGTGCAGCGACTGCACAGCACCGCCGCAGCGCCGGCGGACAGGGCTTTGGGTATAAAATCGTGTCCGTCCCGTTCTCCCTGCAGGGCAACAAACAGCTGTCCTTTTTCCAGCTTCCGGGAGTCATTATTGGCGCCGAAAAATTCTACGTCAGCGTATTTTTCCTCAACAAAGCCACCGCACCACTCGGCCGCCTGCCCTAAGGTAATCTTACCCATTTGTATCCCTCATTTTTGCAAGATGCTCCGCAACTACCTCCCGCTCGTCCAGGTGGTGCTTCACACCGCAGATTTCCTGATAGGTTTCATGGCCTTTTCCAGCCAATACTATAATATCATCTTTTTGGCCAATGTCCAGTGCATAAGCAATGGCATTTTTCCGATTTTCTATGACACAGTATTCCCCTTGCGCCTGCTTTGCCCCAAGTTCAATTTCTCTGATAATGTCCATGGGATTTTCCGTGCGGGGATTATCCGAAGTAATCACCGCAAAATCCGAAAGCTCTACGGCAATTTTGCCCATGATGGGCCGCTTTTGTCTGTCCCGGTCGCCGCCGCAGCCAAACACAGCAATCAACCGTCCTTTGCAGAAATCCCGGGCAGAGCGCAGCACATTTTCCAGTCCGTCCGGCGTATGGGCATAGTCAATCAGCACGGTGTAGGGCTTTCCCGGGGTGGGAACAACTTCCACCCTGCCCTGTACACCGGGGGCAGATTTCAGGGCCTCAGCAGCAGCCTGTAAGGAAATCCCAAGCTGCCTGGCTATTCCCAAAACTGTTAGGGCGTTATACACCGTAAACCGCCCGGGAATGGGCAGTGTTACCGCTACTTCTTCTTCCCGGGTAACTGCCATAAAGGAAATTCCGGCGCCCTGCAGCTGAACATTTTCTGCCTTCAATTCCCCATTTCCTTTAACGCTGGTGGTAACCATGGGGCATTTCACCCAGGGCTGTATCCTGGAAAACCATGCATCGTCGCCATTCAGAACCGCCCTGCGGCAGCGGGAGAACAGCTCCGCCTTGGTATCACAGTAGGCTTCCATAGTCTTGTGGAAATCCAGATGGTCCTCCGATAAATTTGTAAAGGCGGCCACATCAAAATACATTCCGCCCACCCGGTGCAGCGCGATTGCGTGGGAGGACACCTCCATTACCACATGCGTGCAGCCGTTTTGCCGCATTTGGGCAAGCAACGCCTGCAACTCAAAGCTCTCCGGCGTGGTACGGGAGGTAGGGATTACCTGCTGGCCGATTCTGTTTTCCATGGTGCCGATTAAGCCCACCTTTGCCCCAAGGGTTTTCTGCAAAACGTGGCTTAAAAGCAGAGTAACGGAGGTCTTTCCGTTGGTGCCCGTTACTCCGATGATACACATATCCTTGCAGGGATTGCCATAGAAATTCCTTCCCAAAAGGGCCAGAGCCAGGCGGTCGGATTCCACCAATATGTAGGGGATATCGGTATTTTCCGGCTTTACCGCCGTAACCACCGCCGCCGCGCCGGATGCCAATGCAGCGTCGATATAGGTATTGCCATCAAAAACAAAGCCCTTCAGCGCCACAAACAGGCAGTCCTTTTCCATAGGCTTTCTGGTGTCATAGACTACGGAGGTAATTTCCTTTTCCATGTCCGCCGTTGCTTCTACAACAGCAATGCCTTCCAGCAAATCCCTTAATTTCATAATAACTCCTTTGCCGCTAATCGTCAGCCTTTGTGTCTGTAAATGTTAAGCGAACCGTCGTTCCCGGGCTTACCCGTGTGCCCGGGGCAATGCTCTGGGCCGTTACGGTAACATGGGGCGAAATTTCATCATTTCCTGCCACCAAAATATAAAGACTCACCTGTCCCGCGGCATCACTGGCCTGCTGCCGCTGCATTCCCAGAAAATCGGGAACCTCAACGGTACTGTCCGGCGCTTCCTCCCCCAGATATACCAACACTTGGCTGCCGCCGGGGATTGCCGTCCCTGCAGAGGGAATCTGTCCTGTAACGGTTTCACCGCTGCCGGATGCTACCAGTGTCAGGCCGTGCTCCTTCAGCTGACTTGCCGCCTCTTTTTCCGTCAGCCCCGTCAAGTCCTTCACCACAACCACACCGCCGGTTTCCGTTTCATTTTGCTGCACGCCGAGGTAGGGCAAAATATCCGCCATCACAGCGCCCACCGTGGGGGCTGCCATCACACCGCCGGAAATATACATACCGGTGCTTCTTGACGGCGTATCCAGGGCTACTAATACAATATACTCCGGATTTTCCATTGGCGCAATCCCCACAAATGATACGATTTTATCCAGAGTTTTATTTCCATTCTCATCTAAAATGTCGATTTTTTCACTGGTACCCGTCTTTCCTCCTATGGAAAATCCGGCAACTTTGGCATTTTTTGCCGTTCCTTCTTCCACAACTGACTGCAGAAGCTCACACATGGTTTTGGAGGTTTCCTCACGAATTGTTCTGCGGATAACCGTAGGCTCCTGCTGTAGCAAAATATTCCCCTGGTCGTCTATCACCTGGGAAACGATATACGGCTCCATCAAAAGTCCACCGTTTACCACAGAGGATATTCCCCGTACCAGCTGCATGGGCGTCAGCTTAAAGGTCTGCCCAAAAGAACCGGAGGTCAGTGAGGCTGTACCCCATTTATCCGTGTCTGTAACCAGCTCCTTGCTAAAAAACACGCCCTTGCTCTCCCCTGCCAGGTCGACTCCTGTTTTCTCTAAAATACCGAACTTTTCCACATACTCGTAGAACCGTTCACCGCCCAATTTCAGCGCAATATGTGCAAAGGCAAGGTTGCAGGAATTTTGCAGCGCCTGGGGTGTTTTTTGACTGCCGTGGCCGGTAGAACGCCAGCAGTGCAATAGCTGGGACCGTCCGGGAATCTGCTCCGCCCCTTTGCAGTAAAAGGGGGTGTTCAGGTCGATGGCGCCGCAGTCCAGCGCCGCCGCCATGGTCATCACCTTAAAGGTCGAACCCGGTTCGTACCCGTCAGACAAACAGCGGTTACGCCACTGCTTCAAACGGGCCGCCGTCAGCGCCTCCTGAAAAGCCTTTTTACCGGAGATAAACCCATCACTGTCCTGAGGGTAGGCCAGATAGGACAGGCGTAGCTGCTCGATTTGCCGGGCTGTGTCGGTATCGTATATTTCCAGGTACTCATTGGGGTCATAGCCACCCAAGGTGGCCATAGCCAGGATTTCTCCTGTTTTGCAGTTCATCACAATCCCAAACGCCCCGTTTTGCACATCGTAGCGGTCTATTGCCGCCTGCATCTGCTTTTCTAGACAGGCCTGCACCGTGGTGTCCAGAGTTAAAATTACATCTGCCCCCGGCTGGGATTGGACATACTTTTCATAGGAATAGGGCATATCCATTTCGTTATTGCCCTTGGTGGTAATCACTCTGCCGGCAGTCCCCTCCAAAAAGCTGTTGTAGGACGCCTCAATACCTTCAGAGCCTGTATTGGAGGCATTGGTAAAGCCAATCACCTGGGACGCCAAAGCGCCATAGGGATAGACTCTCTGGGAACTGGGCTCCAGATGAATACCGGAAATGTCCTTTTCATTGATGTAGCTTCTGATTAACGCCCCGGTTTCCTGACTGACCCTGGCAGCAATCTGTTTATACCGCTTCGTGGTATCCCCAGCCTGCTGGGAAATCCACTGAGCATCCAACTGCAACATTTCCCCCAGCGCCTGCGAAACAGCTTCAATATCCTCCCTGGCCTGCTTTAGCTCATGGGGGTCTAAGTACACGTTTTCCACGGTTATGGAATCGGCCAGGATATTCATATTACAGTCATATATTGTTCCCCGGTCTGCGGTAACCTTTGTGGTTCTGGTTTGATTCCGCAAGGCAAGCTGGGAATAGAAGTCATAGTCGGCAACCATCAGCTGATACAGCTGACAGCCCACAGGAAAAAATGCCACCAGACCCAACACCGCCATCACTGCCAGAATCCTGCGGTGATGCCCGGAGTCCGCCCTTGCCCGGGTATAGTGAGGCTTTTTGTTTCGATGTTTCATGCTCCACCGGCCTTTCGATAGCTATATGCCGATAATGGGCAGCAAGGGAAACCCTCGCCGCCCATTGCAGCTGCTAATCTATCCTATTGGCCGATTGGAAGATTATTCGAACAAGCCTGTTATGAATGTCAAAAAGTTTTCCCAGGGACTGATAGGCTGCTCCTCCTGGGGAAGCTGCAGTGTAATTTGCACCTGCTGCGCCTGCTCCGCAGGAACCATGCCCTTGGCCAGCGCCAGCTGACGGATTTCCTCCAGGTCGAAGCCTTCTTCATAGGTTTGGCGAAGCTGGACATTCTCCTGCCGAAGGGTTTGCACATATTCGCTCATGCGCTGGGTCTGGTTCTGAACATTTCCAAGACGGACCGCGCCGGCAATCATCAAAACGAACATCACACCGGCTACCAGAATCCCCAAAACAGACATAGGGTCTACAGGAACAATGATTTTCTTGGGCTTACGCTGTTTGGGAAGCTTTACCCCGGTGTTTTTGATAATGGGCTTGCTTTCCACTTGGTAGGCTTCACTGCCGGACATATAGTAATTAATGTACAGGATTTCCGTCTTCCTTGCCATGAAAAGCACTCCTCTCTCATTTTACAGCTTCTGGCATACCCGAAGCTTTGCGCTTCTTGCTCTTGGGTTGTCGTTCAGCTCCTGCTCACCGGAAACAATGGGTTTTTTGGTGAGAATTTTAACCTTGGGCCGATTCCCGCAGACACAAATGGGGATTTGCGGCGGGCAGGTACAGCCCTTTGCCGCGTCGTTCATGCCGTTTTTCACGATTCTGTCTTCCAGGGAATGAAAGGTGATAATCGCCAACCGTCCGCCGGTTTTCAGTCTGGGTATGGAAGCGTCCATCACCTTACGCACAGCGCCCAGCTCGTCGTTTACAGCGATGCGGATTGCCTGAAAGCTCCGCTTTGCAGGGTGCTGTTTCTCCCGCAAAGCCACAGGAGGCATGGCGCTCCGAATAATATCCACCAGTTCAAAGGTTGTTTGAATGGGTTCGGTTTCTCTTTTTTTGCAGATTGCCGAGGCAATCTGGGGGGCGTAGCGCTCCTCACCGTAGGTATAGAGGATATGCTTGAGCTCCTCGTAGGACCATTCGTTCACCACGTTATAGGCGCTCAGCGCATCCTGGCTATTCATTCTCATATCCAGAGGGGCATCGGCCATATAGGAAAACCCTCGCTCTCCATCGTCAAGCTGAGGAGAAGAAACGCCAAGGTCCAGCAAAATACCGTCCACACCGGGAATATTCAGCTCCTGCAATTCAGAAGCGATCTCGCAAAAATTGGAATGCACCAGGGTGACCCGGTCGCTCCAGGGCTCCAGGCGCTTGGAAGCAGCTTCCAAAGCGAACTCGTCCCGGTCGATACCGATCAGGCGGCCGGTGGTCAGGCGCTGCACGATCTGGCTGGAATGGCCGGCACCGCCCAAAGTTCCGTCCACATAGATACCATCGCTTTTGATATTCAATGCGTCCAGACATTCATTAAG
>JAZOQT010000040.1:0-6542 GCA_045656245.1 Faecousia sp. | reverse complement strand
CTTGTTGCCGGTAGCCTTTGCTTTGGCAACAGCCATCTCCATCAGCATACCAACACCGGTCTGATCCAGCTTGGCGAAGGGATCGTTCTCGTAGATCTTGGTGTCGTAGTAGGCATTCAGGAACTTGCCGGCGTCATCACGGCTGAAGCCGAAGGTCATCTGGGTCAGGTCGTTGGTGCCGAAGCAGAAGAACTCTGCCTCCTTGGCAATCTCATCAGCAGTCAGACAAGCTCTGGGAATCTCGATCATGGTGCCAACCTCGTACTTCAGCTCCACGCCTGCAGCGGCGATTTCAGCGTCAGCGGTCTTGACAACCACGTCCTTAACGAACTTCAGCTCCTTCACGTCGCCAACCAGGGGAATCATAATCTCGGGAACATTGTTCCAGTCGGGGTGATTCTTCTTGGTGGTGATGGCGGCGCGGATAACAGCCTTGGTCTGCATGGCAGCAATCTCGGGGTAGGTAACGCTCAAGCGGCAGCCACGGTGGCCCATCATGGGGTTGAACTCGTGCAGGGAAGCAATGATGTCCTTAATCTGCTGAACGGTCTTACCCTTGGTAGCAGCCAGAGCAGCAATGTCTTCCTCGGTGGTGGGTACGAACTCGTGGAGAGGGGGATCCAGGAAGCGGATGCAAACGGGGTTGCCCTCCATAGCCTCGTACAGGCCCTCGAAGTCAGCCTGCTGCATGGGCAGAATCTTGGCAAGAGCCTCTTCACGCTCTTCAGCGGTGTCGGAGCAGATCATCTCACGGAAGGGTCCGATACGGCCGTCCTCAAAGAACATATGCTCGGTACGGCACAGGCCGATGCCCTCTGCGCCCAGCTCGCGAGCCTTCTTGGCATCACGGGGGGAGTCAGCATTGGTGCGAACCTTCAGGGTGCGGTACTTGTCAGCCCAGCCCATGATACGGCCGAACTCGCCGGCAATCTCGGCGTCCTTGGTGGCAATCAGGCCGGCGTAGATGTTGCCGGTAGAGCCGTCCAGGGACAGCTCGTCGCCCTCGTGGAAGGTCTTGCCGCCCAGAGTGAACACCTTGTTCTCCTCGTCCATGTTAATCTCGGTGCAGCCGGAAACACAGCAGGTACCCATACCACGGGCAACAACCGCTGCGTGGGAGGTCATACCGCCGCGGACGGTCAGGATGCCCTGTGCGGCCATCATGCCCTCGATGTCCTCGGGGGAAGTCTCCAGACGAACCAGAACCACCTTCTCGCCACGAGCAGCCCATTCCTTGGCGTCCTCTGCGGTGAAGACGATCTTACCGGCAGCAGCGCCGGGGGAAGCAGGCAGAGCCTTGCCGATGGGGGTAGCAGCCTTCAGGGCCTTGGTGTCGAACTGGGGGTGCAGCAGAGTGTCCAGGTTGCGGGGGTCGATCATGGCAACAGCCTTCTTCTCGTCGATCATGCCCTCGTCCACCAGGTCGCAGGCGATCTTCAGAGCGGCAGGAGCGGTACGCTTGCCGTTACGGGTCTGGAGCATGTACAGCTTGCCGTTTTCAACGGTGAACTCCATGTCCTGCATATCGCGGTAGTGGTCCTCCAGGATTGCGCAGACCTTCTGGAACTGGGCAAATGCCTCGGGGAACTTGTCAGCCATCTCGGAGATGGGCATGGGAGTACGAACACCGGCAACCACGTCTTCGCCCTGGGCATTGGTGAGGAACTCACCCATCAGGCCCTTGGCGCCGGTAGCGGGGTCGCGGGTAAAGGCAACGCCGGTGCCGCAGTCGTCGCCCATGTTGCCGAAGGCCATGGACTGCACGTTAACGGCAGTACCCCAGGAGTAGGGAATGTCGTTTTCACGACGGTAGATGTTGGCGCGGGGGTTGTCCCAGGAACGGAACACAGCCTTGATGGCGCCCATCAGCTGCTCCTTGGGATCGGTGGGGAACTCGGCGCCAATCTTGGCCTTGTACTCAGCCTTGAACTGAGTAGCCAGCTCCTTCAGGTCGTCAGCGGTCAGCTCAACGTCCTGCACGACGCCCTTCTTTTCCTTCATTTCATCAATGAGGGCCTCAAAATACTTCTTGCCCACTTCCATAACCACGTCAGAGTACATCTGAATAAAACGGCGGTAGCAGTCCCATGCCCAGCGGGGATTGCCGGACTTGGCAGCCATAACATTCACAACGTCCTCGTTCAGGCCCAAGTTCAAAATGGTGTCCATCATGCCGGGCATAGAGGCGCGGGCGCCGGAACGGACGGAGACCAGCAGAGGATTCTCCTTATCGCCGAACTTCTTGCCGGTGATGGCTTCCAGCTTGTCCACATACTCCATGATTTCAGCCTGGATGCTGTCATTGATCTTGCGGCCGTCTTCGTAATACTGGGTGCAGGCCTCGGTGGAAATGGTGAAGCCCTGGGGAACCGGCAGACCAATGTTGGTCATCTCTGCCAGGTTAGCGCCCTTACCGCCCAGCAGCTCACGCATAGAGCCGTTGCCTTCGGTAAACAGGTAAACATACTTGTGCATTGGAATTACCCCTTTCAATTTTGTTTTGGGCTTGTCCTTTTGCCCAAAATTTTGATATTTTTTTATGATTTTCCAGTTTGCCCATACAGTATAGCACAAAGGTTTTGAAAATGCAAATAATTTTCAGGAAAAAACCGCTTTTTTTGCAGGAAAGCCTGCACCTGGGGAAAACGCGGCTGCATTTGGCCCAAAAACGGCGAGCCGCAACCGGCTCGCCGTTTCTTTTTTCTTATACCATTGCCCCCTGCTTCTGGGCCTGGGCTTCCACCTGCTGCATTTGCCGGACATACGCCTCCGGAGTTTCGGCAGTGTCCCTGCCGGCTGCAGGGTGATAGGTGGGTACAATTTCCTGCACCAAACGGGAGGTTTTTTCCTCGTCGCCGTCGTAGGAAGCTTCCATCAGAGCCTGCAGCTGCTCCAGGAAGGTGTCGGTATCGAAGGGAATGGGGTTTCCGATATGTATCAGCTGATTGGGGGTTTTCCGCATACCCTCCTCGTCCATCAGCTTTTCCTCAAACAGCTTTTCTCCGGGACGCAGGCCGGTATAGGCAATCTGAATATCCTCGTCCGGCTTCAGTCCGGACAGGCGAATCAGATTCCGCGCCAGGGTGTCGATTTTTACAGGCGAACCCATGTCCAGCACGAATATCTCGCCGCCGTTGGCATAGGTGCCTGCCTGCAGCACCAGCGCAGCCGCCTCGGGAATGGTCATAAAATAGCGGATAATGTCCGGGTGGGTTACAGTAACCGGACCGCCCGCGGCAATCTGCTCCTTGAACCGGGGAATCACCGAGCCGTTGCTGCCCAGTACATTTCCAAACCGCACCGCCACGAAATCCGTATTCGGTACCAGTCCCTGCCGCACCATATCCAGCATAGTGCCCTCTGCGTCCTCGCTATGGACATGGAGCGCCGGCAGTTGGGCCGCGTTACCTTCCCGGATTTTCCGGTCAAAGGACTGCACCACCATTTCACAAATCCGCTTGGACGCCCCCATCATATTGGTGGGGTTTACCGCCTTGTCCGTAGAAATCAGAACAAAGCGCTTACAGCCGTGCATCATGGCGGCGTAGGCGGTTTTGTAGGTGCCGATGGCATTGTTCTTAATTGCCTCGCAAGGGCTTTCCTCCATCAGCGGCACGTGCTTGTGCGCCGCCGCATGATAGACAACTTCCGGCTTATACTTGGCAAACACCTGACAAATCCGCCGGCTGTCCCGCACAGAGCCAATGACAATCTGCAAATCCAAATCCGGGTGCTCGTCTTCCAGCTCCAGGCGAATGGCGTGGGCGTTATTCTCATAAATATCGAAGATAATCAGCTGCTTCGGCGCGTGCTTGGCAATTTGCCGGCAAAGCTCACTGCCGATAGAACCACCACCGCCGGTAACCAAAATCACCTTGCCCGACAGAAACGCGAAGATTTCCTCCATCTCCACCTTGGCAGGCTCCCGTCCCAGCAGGTCCTCCACGTCCACGTCCTTCATGGCGTTGATGGAGATACTGCCGTTGACGAATTGGTACATGCCCGGCAGATTCTTCAGCTCACACCCGGTTTCCTTGCAGATATCAAGAATGTCCCTGCGCTCTGCCGCAGTGGCGCTGGGAATCGCCAGATAGATACTATCGATCTCGTATTTCTTTACATTTTCCGCAATGGCGCTGCGGCCGCCCACAATGGGGATATCGTCCATGAACCGTCCCCATTTGTTGGGGTTGTCATCAATGATACAGCACACCTGCTGATTGACTCCCTGGGCTGTTTGCAGTTCCCGCAAAATCATCTGTCCGGCGTTTCCCGCGCCGATGAGCATGACCCGGTCTGCCTTTCCTGCCAGCAGCGCCCGGTTGCGCTTATGCCGCTCCAGAGAAACGAACCGGTAGGCAAAGCGAATGGCCAGAACCAGAACAAACTGCAGACCCGCTCCCAGAATATAGTAGGAAATGGGCATGCGGCGCAGCAGCAGTATCGTCCCAACCACATGTGCGACGGCAGAAATGCCACAGGCAAGGGCCGTCTGCTTCATCTCATGAAAGCCGGCAAAGCGCCACAGACTGCGGTACAAATGGCATACCCCGAACAACACGCCGCAGATAACGGAATGAATGGGTACATACCGCAGCCAGGTTTCCAAGAATGTCTGGGGAATTTCGGAAAAATGCAGGTCAAACCGCAGCCACAGCGCAAAGAAATATGCGCTGTTTACCGCCACAATATCATAGATAATCAGGCAGAAGGCAACCCATTGCCAATGCTCCAGAAAAGGGTGCTTCCGGGGTCGCTTTTTGTTGATTTGCGTTGTTTTCATATAGGCACTCCTAGGTGAGAAGTTATATTTTATGTCATTGTAGCAGATGTGTTTTGAATTTACAAGCCTTTCTTTCCAAAACCAGCTCCCAATGTACAAAATGCGCCAAAAACGCCCACGGGCAGTTCTGCCCGTGGGCGCAACGCTTTCTTTATCCCAGACTTACCGTGCCGCTGTCCGGCTCAAAGGTGATGGTGTGGGTTCCGGGAACCGCCACAAGGGCATCCCCGGTGGCGCTTCCGTACTTATGCTCCGAGGCCACCTTGCCGCCGGCGCCGTATACCACAAGGAAGGAAACCATACCGGTTTGGTCGGCATCCTGCCCGGTAAACTCTACATCCAGCCGGTATTCGTCTCCCGCCATATACATGGTATACATGAAGTTGGTGCTGACGGCATCTTTTTCCCAGTTGCCGTTGCCGCAGGTGCCTACCACATAATACTGGGGCTTTTCCACCACAATATTGTCCTTTAACGCGCAGCCGCCGTCGGCGGTTTCCTCCAGCTCCAGATAAATCATGTAGCCCCCGGCAGAGGCCACGGTGGTTTCTCCCCAGACAACCTCTCCCCCGGCATCCTTCACGGTGATTTTTCCGTTCTTGGGGACATCCAGCTCCAGATACCACAGATTGGTCGTTCCGTCTCTGTGCATCTGGCGAGTATCTCCCCAAGAGCCCTCTATCACAGGCTGGCAGGAATCCAGCCCCAACGTTACCGACGGAGAAGGCTTGCTGGGCGTTTCTTCAGGCTGGATATCCGTGGGGCCGGGCTTCGACTCTGTCGCGCCGCCTTCCACCCAGCAGATATAGACATCCATTTCCCCCGTTACCTTGGTATCGGCAGGATAGGGGTTTTGGAAAGCCGGGTCCTTATACATGCCCTCCACAGTCAGGCCGGTGAGGGCGGTTACCACCTCCGGCACCTTAAGAACCTCTCCCTGGGACATCACCATATCCCAGCAGGAATCGCCGTTATAAAAATGCACCGTGTAGGATTTTTGGGCATTACAGCCCCAAACTGACACCAGAGAAAGGGCCAGTAGCAGACATAGCAATCGTTTCATATCATTTTCCTCCTTGGGAGTTTTCCGTCTTTATTATAACCCCGGAGAAGGAAACTGTCAATTCAAATCCGCTTGCTGAGCCTGTCGTGCAGCCACATTCCCGCCAGGGACAGGGGTATCCACAGCAGGGTAAAGCCCAGACAAATCTGCCCCCGGAAATTCCAGGGCATAGCCCGATAATCCCACACCCGATACTGCCGGTTTACCACAAGTCCTGCCAGCAGCTCCAGCGCCGTAATCATCGCCGCGCCCAGCAGGGTCTTAATGGCCAAAGGCACAGCCCGCAGCCGGGAAATCAGCGCCCCAAGCAGCCGGAAGCATAAGCCTCCCAGCAGGAACATACTACCGTGGCTTCTGCCCCGCCACAAAAACTCAACAAACAGATACACCATACCGCCGCAATAGAACAGCACCGCATTTTTCCAAATTTTCATAAAACACCCTCCCGGTGTATAGGATTCCCAAAAAAAGTTGAAAATTTACTTGACAAACCGGAAAACGGCGTATATAATAACGAAGCTGATTTCGGCTTTGCCGAATTTTCGGCGCATATATGGCGGCGTAACTCAGTTGGTAGAGTACCCGGTTCATACCCGGTCTGTCACCTGTTCAAGTCAGGTCGCCGCTACCAGGCCCGTTGGTCAAGCGGTTAAGACACCGCCCTTTCACGGCGGTAACATGGGTTCGATTCCCGTA
>JAZOQT010000039.1:0-10579 GCA_045656245.1 Faecousia sp. | reverse complement strand
CGCCACCTCCCAGCACCTCCAACAGCCACAGGCATTCCTCCTGCACTTGTTTTGCCAGCAATGCATACACACAGCCGTACTCCTTGTTTTCCCTGCGGCTTTCATACTCTGCGGCAATGCGCAGCTTGGATGCATAGCACCTTTGCAGGGCAGCAGCCAGGGTTGTATTCTTTGGAGGCGGCGTTCGCAGAGCCAGACGCTTTCCCACAGTAAGATAATACATTCCCCCCAGGCAGGCGGCCCTGGACTGACTTTGCTCAAATATCTTCCGCAACAACGCCTTCTCCCTGCCCTGCTTTTGGCGGGACAGGGAAAGGCACAGCGCGCCCTCGCTGCGCTCCGTTGCCGCCAATTCCTGCAGACTGACAGGGGGCGCTTCCTGCTGGCCCTGCACCCTTTGCCACACTCTTTTTTCCATACGGGCATCGATTTTGTCCATAAAAATCCCCTCCTCTTCCAATATTCTATTCCCGGCTTCCCGGATTTTTCCGAAATTTCCAAAAATGCATCTTCCTTTTTTCGTTCATTTGTGCTATTATAAAGAAAAGCAAAGGAGGCCCGCTATGCCCAGAACCAGTGATAAGGCAGAAAAAATTCTGCAATATGTAAATGAATTTGTCCAGGAGAACGGCTATGCCCCCTCTGTGCGGGAAATCGGCGCTGCCGTGGGTCTGCGCTCCACCGCCTCCGTCAGCTACCACATTACCTCCCTGCAGGAAAAGGGCCTGCTCCTCTCCCCGGGGGAAAAGGGACGCAAACGCTCCATCGTTACCGGCGCCCGTCCGGGGCAGATTCCCGTGGTGGGCGTGGTTACCGCCGGCCAGCCTATCCTGGCCTATGAAAATCAGGAGGGTACCATGGCCTGGGAGGGAGAACCGGGCTGCTTTGCTCTGCGCGTCCGGGGCGACAGCATGGTGGGTGCCGGCATTTTAAGCGGCGATAAGGTTGTGGTGCGTCCGCAGCAAACCGCCATGGACGGGCAGATTGTGGTTGCCCGCATTGGGGACGAAGCCACCGTCAAGCGGCTGTACCGCCGGGACGGAAAAATCTGGCTCATGCCGGAAAATGAAGCCTACGAGCCCATCGACGGCACGCAGGCGGAAATCATCGGCCTTGTAAAAGCGGTCTTTCGGGAATATTGATAACGCCGGCTCTCCTGGTAGAGCCGGTTTTAATCTTTATTTGACAGTGGCAACGGCCTGTGTTAAAATGTTTTTAACCATATGTGCGCAGCACAAAAAGGAGAATTACAATGCTGAAACTGAAAGACGGATTTATTTTGCGGGAAATCGGCGGCGATTTCATGGTAATCCCCTCCGGCGGCGAGCTGGATTTGAACATGATGATTACCCTGAACGAAACCGGCGCATTCTTGTGGAAGCGCCTGCAGGAGGGCACAGACGAAGCCACTCTGCTTTCCGACCTGATGGCAGAATATGCCGTGGAAGAAGCCCAGGCAAAGGCCTGCATCGCCGAATTTGTGGAGAAGCTGAATGGATACCGTTTCCTTACAAAATAAGGAAGTACCCCTGGCCCAGCTGCTGCCCCTGATTCAGGAGCGGCTTGCTTCCGGTCAGACTGTGAAATTTTCCCCCAAGGGCACCAGCATGCTTCCCATGCTCCGGCAGGGAATTGACAGTGTGGTACTCTCCCCCCTCCCCGAAAAGCTGAACAAATACGACTTGCCGCTGTACCGCCGTGCAGACGGCAGTTTTGTGCTGCACAGAATCGTGGTTGTGGGCGACACCTACACCTGCATCGGAGACAATCAGTACATAGAAGAAACCGGGGTTTCCCACCGGCAAATGCTGGCGCTGGTTACCGCCTTTTATCGGGGACAGAAGCGCCTGTCGGTAAGCAGACCGTCCTACCGGCTTTACTGCCGCCTTTGGCATTACAGCCGCTTCCCCCGCCGCCTTTTGCTGTGGCTTAAGAGAAAAATCAGGAGGCTTTTGCGGTGAAAAAGCAAGGAGTTCTTATCTGGCTGCTCCGCCGTATGCGCAGGCGCATACCCGCTCTGGTTTTCATGACCCTGTGCGGTATGGGCTCTGCCGTTTTGGGCGTACGCTTTGCCCTGGGCAGCAAGAATGTGATTAACAGCGCGGTCAGCGGCTCGTCAGAGCAGCTGCTGCATGCCGCTCTGGTGCAGGCGTGCATCATTTTGGGCATTCTGCTTTGCATGACCCTGCAGCGGTATCTCCATTCCAGGCTGGAGGCCCAGCTGGACCGGGATTGGAAGCAAGCCCTTACCCACCGGATTTTGCGCAGCGATTACGCCCCCATTTCCAAGCTTCACAGCGGCGAGCTGATAAACCGGCTGAATAATGACGTCCGCGCGGTGTACGACGGTGTGCTGAATCTGCTGCCCAGCGTGGCGTCCATGTCCGTGCGGCTGGCCGCGGTTGTGGGGGTGCTGATGACCATGGCGCCGGTGTTTACCGGAGCAGTATTGGCCGCGGCTGGGGTGGTGATTGTGATTACCGCCATGGCCCGAAAGCACCTGCGGGATATGAACAAGCGTGTCAGCGCCGCCAACGGCAAGGTTTCCGGCTTTTTGCAGGAGATTTTCGAAAAGCTTCTGCTGGTGCAGGCCATGCACGTGGAGCAGGAGGTGGAGCGCCGGAGCGGTGTTCTGATGGAAAATCGCTTCCAGCTGCAAAAAAAGCGGTGGAAGCTGCAGCTTACCGCCCACACCTGTATCAGCATTTTGGGTTATGCCTCCGGCTTTGCGGCGCTGATTTGGTGCAGCAGCCGTATGCTTCAGGGAGAAATGACCTTTGGCGATCTCACCGCCGTTACCCAGCTGGTGAGCCAGCTGCAAGGGCCCTTGGTGAATTTCAGCGGTATTATGCCCCGGTACATTGCCCTTGTTTCCGCCGGGGAGCGGCTGATGGAGCTGGAAGAAATCTGCCGCCCCGAGGAAAGCTCCCAGGAGGAATCTCCCGTTTCCTATGAACGGATGGTGGCGTTGGAGGGTAAGAACCTCTCCTTCTCCTACGGCCGGGACGCGGTGTTCAGCCAATGCGATTTCACCCTGCCCAAGGGGGCTTTCGCGGTGATTACCGGGCCTTCCGGCATCGGAAAAAGCACCCTTTTGAAGCTGCTGCTGGGGATTTTTAAGCCCACCCAGGGCTCTCTGCAATTTGCCTGCGACGACGGCAACCACCCTGTCAACAAGCGTACGCGGCGCCTGTTTGCCTATGTTCCCCAGGGAAATCTGCTGTTTAGTGGTACGCTGCGGGAGAATCTGCTGCTGACCTGCCCCAATGCCACCCAGGAGGAAATCGACCGGGCCGTGTATGTCAGCTATATGGAGGAATTTGTTTCCACCCTGCCCCAGGGGCTGGATACCCTGCTGGGGGAAAACGCTCACGGACTTTCCGAAGGACAGGCCCAGCGGCTGTCCATTGCCCGGGCTGTGCTGGACGGCGCGCCGATTCTGCTGCTGGACGAGGCCACCTCTGCGTTGGACGCCCAAAGCGAGGAAACGGTGCTGCGTCGGCTGCGGGAGCTGCCGGATAAAACCTGCATTGCCGTTACCCACCGCCCCCGGGCCCTTGCCCTGGCGGACTGGTCCCTGGCAGTGGAGAACGGAAAAATCCTCTGCAAAAAAACAGAAAAATAAGCCCCGGGGCTGCTGCAAAAAATTACAGCAGCCCCGTTTTTTGCGCCATACCCCTTGCAAAACGGCAAACAGGCAAATTTTCGCCTTTTTGGTTGAAAACCCACCAATGCCGTGGTATGATATATTTATCTGTAGAAAACAGGAGGTTCTTCCTATGGCAATCGCATACAGTGCAATGACAACCCTACTTCTGGAGCGGGCAGAGGCTCTGCGCAAGCGCTACGGCAACAGCAGCATGGTCCAGGAACACATCGTACTGGCGCTGCTGGAATACTGCGACGAATGTAAGGACCAGGACTACCCCATTGATCCGGAACTGGAGCAGGCGCTTTTGTCCGTTCCCACAATGAATTATTCCCAACTTCAGGAGCAGCTGAAAACCCGTCTTCAGCAGAGCAAGATTCTGTTTCTGGACGACACCCGCAGCTGCGAGGAAGCGATAGAACGGGCGGAAATTACCGCTCTGCTGGACAAAGAGCCCCTTTTGACCGCCGACCTGCTTCTGCGGAAAATCCGCCTGTATTCCAGCCGCTCCCTCCAGCGGGCTCTGCGGCAGGGCTATTCCACGAGTACCCCCAGGCCCCCCCTTGGCAGCCTGTTAGACGAGCTGGGCAAACTGGGCAAGGAGCCTCCGGCGGAAAGCATGGAGAATATGCTTGGGCCGATTAAGCAGCTGCGGCAGTCCTTAAGCGCCCAGGTGTTCGGCCAGGACAACGCCATCAACGAGGTGGTTACCGGCTACTTTAAGGCAAAGTCCCAGCCTCTGACCAACAAGCCCTTCGCTACCTTCCTGTTTGCCGGCGCCCCCGGCGTGGGCAAAACCTTTTTGGCGGAAAAGACCGCCGAAGCCTTGAATCTGCCCTTCCGCCGCTTTGACATGAGCAGCTTCTCCGACAAGGAGGCCGCTCTGGAATTTTCCGGCACGGACAAAGCCTACCGCAACGGCCATGAGGGCTTGGTTACCGGCTTTGTTAAGGAAAACCCCCAGTGCGTGGTTCTTTTTGACGAAATTGAAAAGGCTCACTTGAACATTATCCATCTGTTCCTGCAGATTCTGGACAATGCCACATTAAAGGACAGCCACTCGGGAGAAAACGTATCCTTCCGCCAGGCCATTGTGATTATGACCACCAACGCCGGCAAGGAACTGTATGAATCCCTGGAGGTAGACAGCGCCCCCATCAGCCGTAAGGTGATTCTCAACGCCCTGCGCAACGACGTCAACCCCCAAACCAGGTCGCCCTTCTTCCCCCCCGCCATCTGCTCCCGCTTTGCCACCGGCAATGTGGTGATGTTTAATCCTCTGGGCTCCAAGGAGCTGGTGGACATCGCCTACGGCAAGCTAAAGGACTATGCCGTGCAGTTCGGTCAGCGGCACAAGGTGGAAATCCAGGTGGACAAAGCCCTGGCCTACGCCCTGCTGTACGCCGAGGGCGGCAAGGCAGATGCCCGGGCCCTGGGCGGCAGAGCCAATATGTTCATCGCAGGCGAAGTGTTCAACTGGTTCAAATTCGCCCACGAACTGCACCCCAACCGCATGAACAAGGTTCGCAAGCTGGACTTCCTCCTGCCCCTGGAAAATTGCTCCGAGGAGGCCCGGAATCTCTTTGGCGCTGACCGGACGTTCACCGCTTTGCTCTTTGGCCCGGATAAGAAAGTATTCTCCTGCCTGCCACAGCAGGACAATATTACCTACCTTTACGCCACGCAGGCGGAGGAGGCCCGCCGTCTTTTGCTGACAGAGGATGTGGACTTTGTTCTGTGCGACATTCTCTCCGGCGCAGAGCGCAACCTTATGAACGTGGAGGATACCCCCTCCGCCGGCAGAGGCCTCTTTGAAACCTTCTGCAAGGAGCAGATTCCCTTCTATGTATACTGCCCGGAAGGACAGCTTTTCAACACCGAGGAGCGTCAGGCTCTGCTGCAGCAGGGCGCCCGGGGTGTTTTTGCCCCCTCGGAGATAGACGACCTTCCCCGTCAGCTTCAGGACATCAGCTCCCAGCTTTACTGCGAAAAACAGCTGCAGTCTCTGGCCAGAAGCAACAAGGTGCTGACCTTCGACTGCACCTATCAGTGGCAGGATTCCCAGCAGGGCGTGGTGCTTTTGAACAACCTGCGGATTTCCCCCGCCATTGACGCCGAGGACAAGGCCGATATTGCCCACCACGGCACAACAAACACCCGCTTCAGCCACATCATCGGCGGCGAGGACGCCAAGCAGGAGCTGCAGGACTTTATCGGTTATCTGAAAAACCCCAGAAGCTACGCCGCCAACGGAATCCCCGCCCCCCGGGGTGTGCTGCTTTACGGCCCTCCCGGCACGGGCAAAACCATGCTGGCCAAGGCCATGGCCCGGGAATCCGGCGCCACCTTTATCCCGGCTCAGGGCAACCAGTTCCTGAAGGATACCTCCGGCGCCAGCGCCCAGGAGGTAAAGCGTCTGTTCGCTCTGGCCCGGAAATACGCCCCGTCGGTGCTGTTCATTGACGAAATAGACATTATCGCCAAAGACCGTATGCTGGGCGGCGCAGGCCTGCGGGCAGAGGAAGCCCTCAACGCCCTGCTCAACGAAATGGACGGCTTCTCCACAAATTCCAACCGGCCGGTATTTGTTCTGGCCGCCACCAACTTCGACACCTCCTTCGGCGCGAAGAGCCTGCTGGACGCAGCTCTGCTTCGCCGCTTTGATCGACGGATTTTTGTGGACCTGCCGGACAAGAACGACCGCATCACCTTCATCAAAACCCGTCTGCAAAAAAGCGGCAAATCTCTTGACGAGGACACTCTGGAAAATCTGGGTATCCGCTCCACCGGCATGAGCCTTGCCCAGCTGGAGGCTGTGGTGGATTTCGCCCTGCGGTGTATGCTCCGTCATGGTAAAAATGAGCTGACCGCCGAGGCTCTGGACGAGGCCTTTGAAACCTACCGCTTCGGCGAAAAAACAGATTGGGACGGAGACGTTTTGTATCAGGTCGCCGTTCACGAGGCGGGCCACGCCCTTGTGGGATATCTCACCGGCCGCCGGCCCCAGTACATCACCGTATCCGGCAGAAGCTCCATGGCGGGCTATGTGCAACACGAGGGCACCCCCGACAAGCCGGTGCATACCAAAAAAGAGCTGCTGCACCGTATCTGCTCCGCCCTGGCAGGCAGAGCCGCCGAGGAAATCTTCCTGGGTAAGGAAAACATCACCACCGGCGCTTCCGCCGATTTGGAAAATGCCAGCAACATTGCCCTGAAGATGGTTACCGCCTTTGGCATGGAAAGCCGTTTTGGCCTGACCGTGGTGGAAAACACCCCTGTCAGCGAGGAAATTCGGCAGCTTTGCAACGAAATTTTGCAGCAGGAGTATCAAAACGCCCTGGACCTGATTGCCCAAAATAAGGACAAGATGGAAGCGCTGATTCAGGCACTGTTGGTGAAAAACCACCTCACCGGCCCTGCCATGGAAGCTATCTTCCAGGCATAAGGAGGTCTCTTATGACTTTGATTGAATGCTTCCACCGGGAACCTGTGGAAAATATTATTGCCTGCCTGCGTTTGGAGCCGGAGGAAGTGATTTTCCTGGGGGACGAGGAAATTATGGCCAATTCCATTGCCCGATACCGGGAATTTTTGAAAGACCGGAAACTTTCCACCCGTGTTCTGACCGAGAATGTGGCTCTGGATAACATTCCGGACATTGTCCGTGTCCTGTCCGGTGTACTGGAAACCCGGGACAACTGCGTGATTGACATCACCGGCGGTGAGGAAACGGTGCTTCTGGCGGTGGGCTCGGTTTACGCAGACCTGTCCGAAGAAAAGCGCAACCATGTAAACATTCAAAAATTCCCCATCGCCAGCGCCGCTGCCCTGGACTGTGATGCCGACGGCGTGGTGTTCCCCGGGAAGCGGGTTTCCCTCTCGGTGGAGGAGCTGATTTTTCTCCACGGCGGCAAGACCCACCCCCGGACAGAACAACCCCATCCCCATGCCACACCGGCGGAAATCGCCCATTTGTGGCACCTTATGCGCCATGACGCCAAGCATTGGAACAAGGCGCTGACTGTGCTGGGAGAATTCGAAAGCCGCTCGTATCTGGCTTCCCCCGTGTTTTTGCCCCTTGCCCCCTTGTCGGGGGTGATTTCCGAGTTTAACGAGAAGCTCGCCCTGCTTCGGGAATTTCTGGGGACTCTTGCCGAACACGGTTTGATTGCCAACTCCAGTACGGAATCCACCTTACACTATTCCTACAAATCCCCCCTCATTGCCTACTGCATGAAAAAAGCGGGCAACATTCTGGAGGTAAAGACGCTGCTGGAGGCTCGGCAGCTCCAGGTGGAGGGCAAGACCTATTTTGACGACTGCCTGATGAGCGTTACCATCGACTGGGACTCTCCGGAGGAGGATTCCCCCAAAAAACTGGCGGAAACCCGCAACGAGGTAGATTTGGTAGCCGTTAAGGGTATGATACCCCTGTTCGTATCCTGCAAAAACGGCAACATCGGCGACGATGAGCTGTATAAGCTGCACACGGTGGCCCAGCAGTTCGGAAGCCGAAACGCCAGAAAGCTGCTGATTGCCACAGATTTGAGCGCTATGCCCAGGGCCTCCCGAAATGCGCTGGAGCAGCGGGCCAAGGATATGCACATTACCCTGGTTCCCAATGCTGCCAAGCTTACCTCCCGGCAGTGGCGGGAGCTGTTCAAGGCAGCTTTGGACGGCTGCCTGACTCCCGCCTGCCTTTCCGAGGCAATTTCCCCTCATACTTGAAGCAGAAAGGATTTCTATGCACAAAAAAGTTCGTTGGATTACCCAGACCGCTGTTATGCTGGCGCTGCTGGTGTCCCTGCAGGGGCTGACAAAGGCTATGGGGCAGCTGGTTACCGGCTCCTTCGTCAATGCAGTGCTGGCAGTTACCGTGCTCACCGCCGGTCTTTCCAGTGGCATTACCGT
The DNA here is from genome assembly GCA_045656245.1 of Faecousia sp. Lineage (GTDB taxonomy): Bacteria > Bacillota > Clostridia > Oscillospirales > Oscillospiraceae > Faecousia. Next base: position 2,019 of record JAZOQT010000039.1, on the reverse strand, counting down.
TGCCGTGATTTCCCCTGTGCTTGCGTTATTATTGGGCATCGCGCCCCAGATACTCACCGTGCCTGCCATTATGGTGGGCAACACGGTGTATGTGGTGGCGCTGTATTGCATTGCCGGAAGGGACAGCCGCCGGCTTGTCAGACAAATTCTGGCCTGGCTGACCGCTGCCGCAGCGAAATTTGCAGCCCTGTACGCCATTGTGGTGTGGGTCATCTGCGGGGTGCTCTCCGAAAGCCTGCTGGCCGCCGGGGTTCTGAAAGCGCCTATGCTGAAGGCGCTGCCCGCCACCTTCTCCTGGCCCCAGCTTTTCACCGCTCTGATTGGCGGCGCCGTGGCGCTGATGATTGCGCCGGTGGTTAGAAAGGCACTGAAAAAGTAACGCCCTCCCCCTTGGTCATTCCGGGCCGGTGCCCCCTACAAATACAAAACACCAGCGGAGTGAAATTCACTCCGCTGGTGTTCGTTATATCAGATAAACAATCCCCAAACAAAGGAAAGGACCAGGGAAACGACCACCGGAATCACACAGGAGGTAACACAGATATCCAGATAAGACTCCTTATGCTTGCAATTGGACACCGCCAGTAAGGTCAACACCGCGCCGTTGTGGGGCAAGGTGTCCAATCCGCCGGAGGCGATGGATGCGATTCGGTGCAGATACTCCGGATTCAGCCCGATTTCGGCGGCCTTCTCCAGATACTGAGGGCCCAGAGCCTCCAAAGCAATGGACATGCCGCCGGAGGCCGAGCCTGTTGCGCCTGCCAGGACATTCACCGCCACCGCCTCCGAGAACAGGATAGAGCCGGGCATATTCAGCATCGCATTCTTCAGCAGAGCAAAGCCGGGAACGATCTTCACCACAGATCCGAAGCCTACGGCGCAGGCGGTATTCATAATGGCGGTCAAAGAGCCGTTTGCGCCCTCATTCGCAGCGGGAAGAAGGGTCTTAATCTGGTGGACATTCATAAGGCAGGTTACAGCAATGCCGCCCAGCAAGGCGATTACGATGGATTGGCTGGAGGACAGCTCTGCAATACCGTAGTTTTTAAGTACGGTGGGAAGCACATTCAGCATTAGAACAACGACCAGCAGCGGTACAAGCCCGCACAGCCAGTGCCACTTCGGTTGGGCGGTTGCCTCGCCGGCGGTCTCCATGTGCTTCGGGTCTTCTACGAAATGCAGTCCCTGCCGTTTTGCCTTGCGGGCGCGCCATTCCAGATACAGGTAGCCGGGAACACCAATCATCAGCGCGGCAATCAAGCCCATAACCGGCGCGGCAGCGGCGGTGGTGCCGTAATATGTAGTGGGAATAATATTCTGAATTTGGGGTGTGCCGGGGATACAGGTCATGGTGATTCCGAAAGCGCCAAAGGCGATGGCTCCGGGGAGCAGGGTACGGGGCAAATCCGCTTCCCGATAAATGGCATAGCCCATGGGGTATATCACAAACACCACCACAAACAGAGAAATGCCGCCATAGGTCATCAGCAGGCAGGGCAGTACCACTGCCAGAATGGCGTATTTGGAGCCAATCCAGGACACCAGCTTGTTGGCCAGGGACCGGGCAGAACCGGTGCGGTCCATGATTTTTCCATACACAGCGCCTAAAAAGAAGGCAGGAAACCAGGAAATGATATATCCCGCTGTGCCGGTGATGTAATCTCCCAGATACGCCTGCAACAGGTCCAGGCCGCCGAACAGCGCGACGATGACCGCGCAAAAGGGCGCCACCCAAATAATCGAATGTCCCCGGTATGCCAAAACAATCAGAAGCACCAGACCAAGAACAATGCCAATTAAGGAAACAACAGATATCATAATTGAACCCCCTATTTTTATGTAGTTAGATTTTATAACAGAACCGACATTATTACAAGATATATTTTGAAAAATATGGAATCCTCCCGGTGATATAGCAAAGTAACCTGATTGTAGGGGCGGATGCCCACATCCGCCCGCGGGTCTATGTAGACATCGACCCCTACGGAAAAGCAGAAAGATATACGCGGTATCATAACA
>JAZOQT010000038.1:0-31718 GCA_045656245.1 Faecousia sp. | reverse complement strand
TCGTAGCCATGTCGTTCTGTGAGCCAAGGAGTTGTTACCAGCAGTTGTCTTCCTAAGACCGCTTGGCCTCCGACTTCTTTAGCATTTTACCACACTAAAGAGAAATGTCAAGAGGGAACTGTAAAAAAATCCTTTCAATGGGAAACGACAGCTTTTTCCTTGACAGGCGGAGGTAAATTCCGTATAATATATTAGCTTTTAACGGGGTGTGGCGAAGCTTGGTATCGCGCTTGGTTCGGGTCCAAGAGGCCTCGGGTTCGAATCCCGACACTCCGACCAAAAAAGAGAACTAACCATTTGGTCAGTTCTCTTTTTTCAGTTGTGGAGGGATTCGAAAGGCCGGCACCAGTGCACACACTGGTGTAAAAATTGAGAGCTGGCGAGCAATTTTTAGGCCGTGGGAGAATCCATTGATTGCAGGACGCAGCCAATAGGCTGTGGACTGCAATCAATTTTAGTCGCAGAATGTTACCATGTAACAATGCAAACGAACCCCGACACTCCGACCCAAAAAACAGGAGAACAGCTTTGGCTGTTCTCCTGTTTTTTATCTTGTATATCTTACACTCTTTTCAACACTGCTGCAGTTCTGCTGGGCAAATACAATCGGATGCTCCATCTTCCATCAATTTTTTCTGCGGAATACGTTTCATGGTAAATCCGTCCGTCGCCGCCGTAGCAGAAATCATCGGTGCTCATAAATACCTGATAATTTCCCGGCCTATCCACGGGAAGCACCACCGCCTCATAAGACTGTGTGCCGTGGAAATTAAAGGCAAAATAGGTCCAGCCTTTTCTGTATGCCAACAGTTTACGCCAATTATCCATCAGCAGCTGCCTGTTTTGAGAAGAAAACAGCCTGCGCTTCTTCCCCATGGAAACCATATCTTTTTCGAAGCTGTTCAGATATGCAAATTTTAGGTCAGGGTTGTCCACCAAGGACCACTGTCTGCGGCAATAATGGTAGCTCCAGCCGTTGCCCTCTCTGGGAAAATCGATCCACTCCGGGTGGCCGAATTCATTGCCCATAAAGGTCAGATACCCCTCGCCGCCCAGGGTCATGGTCAGAAGTCGAATCAGCTTGTGAAGCGCAACCGCTCTGTCCATGGTGATACTGCGGTAGCTTTTCTGCATGCCGTAATACATTTCGCTGTCGCACAGCCGGAACATCACCGTCTTGTCTCCCACCAGCGCCTGGTCGTGGGATTCCACATACCCAATGACCTTTTCCATGGGTCTGCGGATTACCAGCTCATAGAAAATGTGTCCCAAATCCCAATGCTCGTCGGGAATCTCCTTCAGCAGACGAATCCACATATCCGGCTCCCCCATGGCAAGGCGGTAATCAAAGCCGATTCCCCCGTCGTCAATGGGCAGGCACAGCCCCGGCATGGCCGAGGTATCCTCCGCAATGGTAATGGCACGGGGATTTACCTGGCGAATCAATTCATTGGCAAGCTGAAGATAGGTAACCGCCTCCGTGTCCGTGTTCAGGGAGAAATACTGGTCATATCCCATAAAATCCACGCCAAGGCCGTGGTTATGGTAGAGCATGGAGGTTACCCCGTCGAAGCGGAAGCCGTCAAAATGAAACTGCTCCTGCCAGTATTGAAGATTGGAAAGAAGGAAGCAAAGCACCTCGTCCTTACCGTAGTTGAAGCACTTCGTTCCCCAGGCGATGTGATCGCCCCGCTGCCCACTGTGGAAGTACTGAAAATCTGTACCGTCAAATTGGCTGATGCCCTCACGGCTATTGGGTGCAGCATGGGAATGTACCACATCCAACAGCACACTGATACCCATCTTGTGAGCGTCGTTTACCAGCTCTTTCAATTCCTCCGGCGTACCGAAACGGCTGGAAGGCGCATAGAAATTTGCTACCTGATACCCAAAGGAGGCATAGTACGGATGCTCCATCACCGCCATGATTTGCAGGGTATTATAGCCAAGGGCCTTTATGCGTGGGAGGGTGTGAATACGAAAATCCGTATAGGAGCTGACTTTCCCTTCCTCCTGAGCCATACCGATATGACATTCGTAAATATACAGGTTCTTTTGCGGCTTAAATTCATTATCCGTCCAGGGAAACGGCGTAGCCTCATAATGCACCACGGCATCCCAGGAATTGTCCGGCTGCTGCACTACGTAATTGGCAAAAGCAGGAATCCGTTCCAGCTCATTGCCCTGGTGAATCACGATGGCGCGAACCCGCTGCCCGTTTTGCAGACTGTCTTTGCCTGGAACGAACAATTCAAAGCAGCCATTATCCAGCTTTTTCATCCGGTGGCTGCGTCGATTCCAATGATTGAAATCACCAAACAGATACATTTCCTCTGCACCCGGCGCCCACTCCCGGTAGAACCAGCCATCCTCTGTTTGATGTAAACCGAAATACCGATAAGCCTGGGCAAAATCCTTGAGGGACTGTCCGTTTTTCAAAAGCCGTTCTTTCGTATTTATGAAGTTATCCATACGCAGGCGCAAGTCCCCCTCGTAGGGTTCCAGCGCGGAGTCGTAGCGCAAAATATTCAGCTCCATGGTCTGCTCCTTCCCGGGTGTGTATGAAATCGCTCTTGAGATAATTATAACCCATGATAGGTGTCATTGCAACCACAAAAAGGCCGGAGGATTTCCTCCGACCTTTTTCCCTAAAATTCCAATTCAATCTTATAGTTTCGCAACCAAAAGTCAATCTGAAGTAGATAACAAATGGTCTGGGGCAGACGCATGAGCTGGCCGTACCAAGGCCACACGTATTCCGTTTGCAGAAGCGTCTTTACGCCCTCTTTGTTAACCAGAGAAAACAGCGGTGTATCATTTTCCAGCAACAGCTCCTCCAGCTTTCCTTTTACCAGTTCAAGATACACCGGACTCCAGGTTTTGGGATAAGGGCTTTTCTTTCGCCACAGCACCTCCTGGGGAAGCAAATCACCCATGGCGTATCGAAGCAGACCCTTCTCCTTTCCCATATAGTCCTTATATTCCCATGGCACACCGTACAGGTACTGGGCAATGCGGTAATCGCAAAACGGCACACGAACTTCCAGTCCGGAATACATGCTCATTCTGTCCTTTCTGTCCAGAAGCGTCTGCATAAACCAGCTTTGGTTAAGGCTCACCATTTCCTTCATGCGTCTTTCCGTAGCAGAGCAATTTGGCAGAATGCTTGCTTGTTTGCATGTTTCTTCATACCTGCTTTGAATATAATCCTCCCCGATTTTTCTGCACAGCGACGGATGCAGCAAGCCCAAACGCTGTTTTGTATTCTGGGCCCAGGGAAAGCCTGCCATTGCGCGGATTTCCGGGTCCCGATACCAGGGGTAACCCCCGAAAATTTCATCGGCGCACTCCCCCGACAGCGCAACCGTTACCTCCCCTTTCATTTTTCTGCAGAACAGCAAAAGAGAAATGTCCACATCTGCCATACCCGGCAAATCCCGTGCCAGCACAGCTTCGTCCATGGCATCAAACAAATCTCTGGGGCTTAACATACACCAGTGGTGCTCTGTATCCAGGTATTCCTGCATCAGGCGAATGTAATGGCCGTCAGAATTTGGCTGAAATTTATTGGGCACAAAATATTTGTCATTATCCACATAGTCCACGGAGAAGGTTTTCAGCCGTTTGCCCTGTTTTCTCATTTCCCTAGCGCACACCGCTGTAATGATGCTGGAATCCAGCCCTCCGGACAGAAACGTTCCCAAAGGCACATCGGAAACCATCTGCCGTTTAATAGCATCGGTAACCAGATACCGCACCGATTCTGCGGTTTCTTCAAAGGTCTCCTCGTGAAGGGTGTCCTGTAGCTGCCAGTAGCGGCGCAGGGTCAGTTTACCGTTTTCAAAATACCCGCAGCAGGCAGGCATCACTTCCTCTATTCCGGAAAATACGCCGCACCCGGGTGTTCTCCCCGGGCCTAACAGCAGGATTTCTGCCGCGCCCTGGGCTGTTAATTTCGGCTTAACAGTAGGATAGCAAAGTATGGTCTTAATTTCCGATGCGAAAATCAGACCGCCCTGGTGTCTGGAAAAAAAGAGGGGCTTCACGCCCATTCTGTCCCGGGCAAGAAACAGCCTTTGCGCCCTATCCTCCCAAATCGCAAATGCAAAAATGCCATTGCATTTTTCCACGCAGGCGTCGCCCCACTGTAGATAGGCACGGAGCAGCACCTCGGTGTCCGAGCGTGTCATAAAGCTGTGTCCTGCCTGTTCCAGCGCATATCGAAGCTCCTGGGTATTATACAGTTCTCCGTTATATACAATGGTGTAGGTCTCTCCACCGCTTTGCACGGTCATTGGCTGATTTCCTCCCGCCGGATCAATCACAGCCAGTCTTGCATGAATTAAAAGCGTCCCCTTACTACGATAAACTCCCTGATTATCCGGCCCGCGGTTTTTCATGGTGCTTTGCATTAACTGCTGTATAGCTTCATCAACCGGCAGACCAATCAGTCCGGCAATCGCACACATAATACTCCTCCTTCCATCCCGCTATCCTATGCAACAAAGGCATAAAATTACACAGCTTGCCTTGGACACATTCAAAAACCTGCCTGCATATAATAGTCTATGAAGCAAAAAGGAGGGATTTTTCTGTCAGCAACAGGCTATATACAAGTGCGTGCCTATTCCAGCTACGCCCAGCTGCCTCTGAAGGATGTGGCAATTACCGTTACTGCTTCCGACGGCACGGCAATCGCCATGCGCCTTACCGACCGAAACGGACAAATTACCCCCATCGAGGTACCCGTACCGGATTTGGCGGAAAGCCAGACACCGGATGCAACAACTGCTCCGTTTAAGAACGTAATCCTCCACGCCAGATTGCAGGGTTATGAACAAATCCGCATTGACCGATTACAGGTTTTTGCTGATGTAATAACAGACCAGAATTTGGAAATGATACCATTGTCGGAGCTTCCCAGTCAGCAGGATAAATCGGAATCCTTTGACACGCCCCCACAGAACCTGTAGGAGGTGATGATATGCCAACTGTCATACCCTTTGTACCGCAGCAAATCACAGTACATCTTGGCCCGCCGTCAGCCAGCGCCCCAAATGTAACCGTTTCATTCTCTGATTATGTAAAAAATGTTGCTTCCAGTGAAATCTACCCAACATGGGACGAAGATGCCCTTCGTGCAAACATTCTGGCAATCACATCTTTTGCATTAAACCGCGTATACACAGAGTTCTACCGCAGCAGAGGCTACGATTTTGACATCACCAATTCCACAGCCTATGACCAGTTTTTTGTCAACGGAAGAAGCTATTTTGACAATGTATCCCGATTGGTTGACGAACTGTTTAACGACTATCTGCGTCGTCCCGGCTTCGTAGAACCGCTGGCGGCAAAATTCTGCAACGGAACAACTGTAACCTGTGAGGGTCTCAGCCAGTGGGGCAGCCAAAACCTTGCCAGGCAGGGCGCAGACTACGTGCAAATCCTGCGCAACTATTACGGCAATGTAGAAATTGTTGCCAACGCGCCCATTCGTGGCATTACATCTTCTTATCCTGGCACACCTCTGCGCAGAGGAAGCTCCGGCCCGTCAGTAGTAGTCATACAGGTTGAGCTGAACCGGATTTCCCAAAACTACCCTGCCATACCCAAGATTCCGGAGGTGGACGGTATTTTCGGCAGCAGAACTGAAGCTGCTGTTCGGGCATTTCAGCAAATCTTTAACCTGACACCCGACGGTATCGTTGGGCAAGCCACTTGGTACGAACTGGTGCGGCTCTATACCGCTGTTACACGGCTGTCAGAGCTGCGCAGTCAGGGGCAGCAGTTTTATACGATAGACTGGTCTTACCCCAACGGTCTTTCCGTCGGTGATACGGGAGACAAGGTGCGCCATCTGCAATATATGCTCAGTGTTCTGTCTGCCTATATCAACGAAATTCCTCCATTGGAGATAGATGGCATCTTTGGGCAGGCCACACGCAACGCCGTAATAGCCGCCCAGGGCTGGTTTGGTTTACCCCAGACCGGAACCGTAGACGCTGCCACATGGGATGAAATTTACGATCAGTTTTCAGGCATTGAAAATACCAGCCTGCGGGACGGCGAAGCATTTCCGGATTTTCCCGCGGCTGCGCCAGCCTTTGCCCAGAGCGGCAACCGCACACGGTATGCCCAAAGCACCACATTAACACAATTTCCGGGAAAAAATCTGCAGCGGGGGCAGCAGGACCCTGTATCCAGAGAGGTGATACGATGAGACCGAATGAATCCTTTGTAGGGCAACCCATCCGAAGCCTGCAGACTATGCTGCGGGTAATCGCACAGTCAGATAGCAGGCAGCCCTCCGTCATTCCCGACGGAATTTACGGAGCAGATACCATCAATGCCGTGTCAAATTTCCAACGAAATGCAGGACTTCCTGTTACCGGCGTTGCAGACCAGGACACATGGGAGGCCGTTGTGCGCGCCTATGAGCCTGCAAGAATTGAAGCTGAGGAAGCCCAGCCCTTGTTCATTGTGCTCAATCCGGGACAGGTAATCCGTCAGGGAGAAAGGCACCCCAATGTATATCTGGTTCAGGCAATTCTTTTGGTGCTGAGTCAGGCTTACGAAAGCATAACCCCTCCGGGCATAACCGGTATTCTGGACATACCTACCGTCAATTCCCTCTCCTCCTTTCAGGAAATGAGCCTGATTCCGGTAACGGGAGAGCTGGACAAAAATACATGGCGCAATTTGGCTCTTCACTACCCCATGGCCGCCAATATTATAGTTGCTAGCGAGGACGCACCATACCAGCAAATCAAATAGCTGGTAAATTTACAAAAAATTTCAAATCATCTATTGATTATAAAAAAATATTTGCTTATAATACTATTTGGTGAATTATAGATACCCAACACCACCGGAGGATGTACCAATGACCATGAAAGACTGGAAAAAGGATTTGTTTACCATACCGAATCTGTTAAGCCTGTTTCGGTTGGTGTTGATTCCTGTCTATATTGTGATTTATATGCATGCAGACAGTCCCCAGGACTACTATCTGTCCGCGGGAATCCTGGCAGTTTCCTGTCTTACAGATTTGGTGGACGGTAAAATTGCCCGGCACTTTAACATGATTTCCAACACCGGCAGAATTTTAGACCCATTGGCAGACAAGGCAACCCAGTTTTCTCTGATTGTCTGTCTTCTTGTGGAACGGCCCGCCTTAATTGCCTTAATCTGTCTGTTCGTCATCAAGGAAAGCTTCCAGCTGATTGCCGGTTTTTTGATTCTTCGGAAGGGAAAGATTCTCTCCGGCGCTCACATCGCAGGAAAAATCTGCACAGCGGTTCTTTTTATCAGTTTGATACTCATGGTTATGCTCCCCAATATGAGCGATACTTGGGTTAATATCTTAACAGCTGTCAATTGTGTAATTATGTTGATTTCCTTTGCCAGCTATGCAAAAATTTACTACACCCACAGCCCTATGATTCAGGATATTACCTCCGGAAGCAATCCGGAAATCCAGGAATAACAATCAAGCGGTGATTCTTAAAGAATCACCGCTTTTTCCATAGTACGCCCGCATTCAACTGCCCTGCCGTCGCCATATCCGCAGATACTTCCGCGGCATCGGCAGGGCGTCTGCTTGCAACGAATACATGATACACTATCTGGCTTAAAAAATTTGCCTAAATAGAACTATCTTTCATACCATACCAAATAAAAACACCACCCGTTTGGGTGGTGTTTTTATTTGGCGGAGAAGGAGGGATTTGAACCCTCGATACCCTTTTGGGGTATACACGATTTCCAATCGTGCGCGCTCGGCCAGCTACGCGACTTCTCCAAGTGCATTGCTTTCGGTCAGCCAAAATATAGTACAATACTTACTTTTATTTGTCAAGACCTAATTTTCATATTTTTCCGGGAAAATGGCCCGGCATATCGCCGGGCCGTACCAATCAATTATTTCACAAATTGCATCAGCTTTTGGGCATCCAGCTTATCGTAGTTCGCGATAAACTTGGAAAGCTCTGTGGCAATTTTCTTCGCCCCACCCACACTGTTGCTTTCAATATTCAGCGGCAGCAGCGGGTCATGCAGGGAAAGCCGAAGCAGAAACCAACCATCTCCGTGATTTGCGTCCAGATTCACCCGGACACCCTCAAAATTACTGGGGGCAAGACTCCAGCCCGGCTGCTGGGAAGCATAGGCAGTCAGCTCGTCAATCACCTGCTGACCGTAGGGCTTAAAGTCCTCCAGAAGAATGTTCATGCGGAATTCCAGACTCTCTGCAGGCTCCTCCAGTGTGGCAATCAGAGATTCCAGGGTATAGCCCTCTTTCTTACCACGGGCAAGCTCAATGAGCAGTTTTGTAACCAGATAGGCTCCGTCGTCTAGGAAATAGTTTTCCTTCAGCGCACCATGTCCGGAGGTCTCAATGGCAAGCTGGCTGTCCTGACCGGCATTGTTCAGACGAATAGACTCATTGATAACATTCCGGTAACCACGCTTAAACCGATGATGCACGCCGCCCTTTTCTGCAATGAATTTGGCAAGCCCGGTAGATGTAATGGAGTCGGTAACAATGGTGGTGCCGGGATGCTCCCGGAGCAGAATCGCCGCCAGCATGGCGATAATCCGGTTGCGATTCAGTTCACTGCCGTCGCAAAGCACTGCTCCTGCCCTATCCACATCGGTGTCAAAGATGATGCCCAAATCCGCTTTGGTTTCTTTCACTGCATCGGTAATGCTCTGCATGGCAGTTTTATCCTCAGGATTGGGAATGTGGTTAGGAAAGCTTCCGTCCGGCTCCAGGTAGCGGCTTCCATCGGTATTGGCGCCCAGGGGCTTGAGCACCTTATCCACATAAAATCCGCCAGCGCCGTTGCCAGCATCCACCACAATACGGAAGCCCTCCAGGGGCTTATCCAGTCCGGTAGCACTGCGAATTTTATCCGCAAGAATTTTACCGTAGACGTTCATAAATGCGCCGCTGTCCAATGTACCGGCCTCCAGACCGGTGGATTCACTGCCTTCTGCATAAGCAAGAATCTGTTTGATATCCTCTTTCTCCAGACCGCCCTTTTCTGTGAAGAACTTAAATCCGTTACGATTAAAAGGCAGGTGGCTTGCGGTAATCATCACCGTACCGTCAAATGCATAACCCGGTGTAACCGTTGCCATAAACATAGCAGGCGTACTGGCCATGCCAAAATCCGTAACCTGGAGGCCCTGCTCCACCATAGCGCTGCAAATCCAGGAGCAAAGTGTCTCACCGGACAGCCGGGAATCCCGTCCCACGGCAACACGGACATTTTTCTTGTCGGTTCTCTTTACCAGCCAAAGGGCAAAGCCTCTGCCGATATCCCGACAGGCCTGCTCTGTCAAATTAATATGCTGGCCCTCAATACCCTCCAGGGCAACACCGCGAATATCACTGCCGTTTTGAAGCTTTTTATAATCCACAGAAGATTCCTCCTTGCATTTTGTAGCACAATTTTATCACAGCTTCCAATAAAATGCAATAAGATATCCCCCTTGGAAAAGGGGGATATCAAGAAATTATGCTGTTTTTTCGTGTTGCGTACCGAAGTAAAAGGAAATCACACTGGACACAATAATCATCACATTGTCAGGTTCTATATCCCCCCGCAGCGCTAATATAGCAAATACGGTTATCACCACAAGTGTTACCAGCGTCTTAACCTTAACCATATTTGCAAGGCTCTTTTTCAAATTTTCCATAAATCCTCTCCTTACGACGGAATGTGAAACCGTTCCAAATCCTCAATGCGGTGGTTGATTACCTTGATTTCATGCTCCACCACCGGAAGCCGTCTTGCAAAGCCGTTATGCTCCCGCACCTCACGGGTAAGCTCCTCGATTTTTTCATCGGTAACTGCCTGGGAGATCCGCAGAGTATTTTCACTTTTCTTGGCTGTGGCAATTCCGGTTAAAATGACTCCTGCCAAGGACATTCCGCTGGTAATCAAAGCCACCAAAACCGCCTCGCTCATACATTCAACACTCCCAAAAGGCTTTCCAGTGTTTCCTTCCCCACAATGCCATCCACCTGCAAGCCATAGTCCTCCTGATAAGCTTTCACGGCTTTTTCCGTATTGTTGCCGAATTTCCCGTCCACGCCGGTACTTCCGCACCGATATCCCTTGCCGATAAGAAGCATTTGAATTGCCTCAACAAATTCACCGCTGTTTCCGTTTTTGACCAAGACAAAAGGCAGTGTAAAGCCATTGGAAACCGGCACAATCTCCTCATAGTGAAGCCAGGGAAGCTTTCCGTGCTTTTCCCAGGTTCTTCCGTTGTAGTTTTTCTTAACAGAAATGTTATGTACGGCGGTGATTTGGACCCCGTCCTTCCATCGGTAAGTACATTCTACTGCCAGGCCGTTCCCAATATACACCCCGATATGTCCCGGCTGCCACAAAACCTCGCCCACAGAAATTTTGGAAAAATCTGTTGAGATTTCCCGGCAGCATTCCAGCATTGTGCTTTCGTCAATATCCGGCACGCCGTTGCTGGCATAAGTTGCGCCACCATAATTTTTAGAATTATCCCCTGTCCAGCCCCAAAGCAGCGCCTTGATAAAGCACACGCAGTCAAATCCAAATGTATTTTCATCTGCGGCATTAATTTTTTCAGCGCGGTCGCTGTTACGGTTAAACCCATAGCCATTCAGCGCCCGTCTAATATTTGTAGCATTCATAGGCCAGCCGAATGCGCCGAGGACATACAGTGTCTTGTTGTTTTTTGCCACCTGTTCACAGGCAGCTGCCAATTCCTTTCCTGTTTGAATCAAAATAATACCTCCTGTATTTTTTTGAAAAATTCCGTCTGCGTAACATTCTTTGGAACACCGTTTGCCAAGGCCATGTATCTGTTTTCACCGTCAGTATAGCAGTATCCATGCCGTACCGCGCTGCCCTCTATCCAGGGGATGGGCTTTTCCGCTGTTCCCAACGCATTTTCATCCTTCACTGACTCCCACGCATAGCTGTTGGCGCCCCAGGTGTATTTCAGAGCCCATTTATACCCCGGCTGAACAGAATCAGTCGGCTTATCGGGTACCTCCAACGAAGCAATCAACGCCATTAGCTTCTCCTGTTGTGTGGGAACACCGGAGCTCACCGGATTCGGAATATAAAGTTGGGCGGATTCATAATCCTCATCGCTCCAGGCAAATTTAACTTCATTGTCAATAGGCGCAGCCGACTCCCGAATCACGCTAACAGGAAGCAGCCTCCCTTTCGTCAAATCTGCGCCGGTAATGGTTTGCATATGTTCATTTACAACTCTCATAAGTCCCCCTCCTTACTTCCATTTACCTTTTACGTTTAACATGACCGTATAGGGTGCGTCTTCAGCAGCATCCTGGGACACAGCAAGGCGAATGTGGTTTTCTGTGTTTGAAACCGCCCCCAGAAATACATTGGGTGTCCAGGACGTATCTGCCTGCCACACCATGGTAATCCCGCAGATGGGTGCCTCTGAAAAGGAAAAAGGCAGCGTTACGGTATGACCGCTCACAGAAAATTCCATTTTTCCCCAGCACTCGGCAATGCCGTTGGCCCACTTTCTCCACGTCCAAATACCGCTTTTGCCTTCTGCCACGATATAATCCTGCGTTCTGGCTTTCACCGACTGGATAAGTCCGTTGAGCCACTTATCGTCAGCCACTCTGTTTCCCAAACTCATAACGTATTCCCTCCTGTGTAAATTCCGTTTTCAGAACTGCCGGTAATGGAAACGTTGCCCTTGCAGACAACACTGCCATTATAGCTGTAAATATTACTGCCGATGGGTGCTGCGCCATCGGATATCACGCCGCTGCTGGCAACCAAAACCTTACCCTGTGTGCTGCGGATATTGCCGCCTTCCTGGGACGCAGTGCCGCTATGGATCTTGCCGCCGTACATCTCTATGGCGCTGTTGATTAAGCTGATGTTACCGCCAAATTTGCTATGTCCACCGTAAATTTCACCGCCGTACATACGGATAACGGCCTGTTGGTAGCAGGAAACTACACCACCGTTATCGGTAGAAATCTCGGAACCAACAAATATTCCCCCGTAAATTTCCAAAACAGCATTATCCATGATGAATGCCACTGCACCGGTCCCGTTGGTTGTAGGATAGTTAGAACCGTCAAAAATACCGCCATGAATTTTAATGAGGCAGTTTTTCCCGGAAGCATATAAAATGCCGCCTTGCTGTGCGTTTCCGGGTATCATCTTTCCGTTGCCAACAGAGTCCAAAATGACCAGCTCGGCATGCACCTCCGGCATCTTATAGGCCCTGGCGTAGCTGGCGCAGGTAACGGTGTGCCCGTTTAAATCCAGTGTGATTCTGTCGCCGTCGTTCATGGTAACCATGGGAGGTTGATTCACATCCGCCGTCAGATAATAATGTCCGGATACACTGGGCAGTGCATCCGTCTTACCCCAGGGAATCCCTTTGCCCGGCACATAAGTTCCTGCCCACATTGCCTCCTCATCGAAGACTGTCAGCATGTCCAGACGGTCCTCCTTGCGGCACATATAATCACCGGACACCGCAGCATCTGCCGGCTGGGCAAATACTGCAAGAGTATCGTCCACTGTATAGGCTGCTGCAGCCTCCTGCATCTTCTGCGATAGTTCGTTTAAGTCCTGTACTGTATCCGACAGCGCTGTAAAATGTTCCTTTGCAGGCGCGCTGTCTATACCCGGAACCGCTTCCACAACATAGGGAATGTTCCACATGCCAAGCTGACCTCCCTCGGGGCTGTGAAGCACAAGGCACAGAGAGCCGCCGCCTTTGTTTACAAGCATTTGCGTGATGAACTCCACAGTAACAATGTTGTCCGTTACCGCAAATGCGCTTCTATCCCCTATGCTCGTGTAGTTGCCCATGCCGCTGGTTCCGGAATACCACATAGAAATCAGCGCTTTTTCGGGGATATTGTAGGGTGTTGCGCCATCAAAAATCCGTACACGGAATTTTCTGCCTACATCGCCTTGCTTGGCAAAGACGATCACCGCTACATCAGGTTTACAGATGTCTAAATCGATGGTTTGCATAATTGAACCTCCTTCATATTTTGGGATTGCTCCCTCACCCTAACCCCCAAACGAATAGAAAGTTGCACGCAAGTGTGCAACTTTCTTAAAATATTTTAAAAAAAGAGAGAAATATTACGAAAATACCGCCATGAATCATCAAAATACCTCCCGGAAAATACAGTTGACATTCCACCCAAAAACCGATATAATAACCAAGCTTGCTAGTGTAGCACAGTCGGTAGTGCATCTCACTCGTAATGAGAAGGTCGCCTGTTCGAGTCAGGTCACTAGCTCCAACAAAACATCCACCCTATCCGGGGTGGATGTTTTATTATAGATGTAAACTGACACAAAGGTTTAATGCGAAGCAAATAAAAATTTTATAAAATAAGTATTGACATTTGCCATAATTTGTGCTAAATTATCGTAGTTGCCAAAGACAGCAGGTGTTGCAAGACGTAAATCCTGCCGAGGTACGCCAATTCATTTTGACTTGTTGCGTGTCTTTCTGTCTTCTGGCAGGAAGACACTTTTATTTTTCGGAGGTGAAAAATAATGCCCAACGCAAAGGTTCTTGAGAACAAACAGGCAGTTGTTGAAGCCCTGTCCGGTAAGATCAAGGAAGCTACTTCCGTGGTTTTTGTCGACTACAAGGGTATCACTGTCGCTCAGGACACAGAGCTGCGTAAGCAGTTCCGCGAAGCCGGTGTTGAGTACTCCGTCGTGAAGAACACTCTGACAAATTTCGCCACAAAGAATTGCGGCTACGATTTCTCCGAGATTCTCAACGGTACTACCGCTATGGCTTCTACCACCGGCGATCCCATCGCCCCCGCTCGCGTCGTTTGCGAGTTTGCCAAGAAGAACAAGGGTATTTCGCTGTCCATTAAGGGTGGCGTTGTTGAAGGCTCTGTTCTGTCCGCTGCCGATCTCAACGGCTTCGGCGAACTGCCCAGCAAGAATGCTCTGGTCGCTTCTGTTCTTGGTACTTTCCTGGCACCTATCTCCAGCTTGGCTTTCGTTCTGGACCAGATTCGTATCCAGAAGGAAGGCGGCGCTCCTGCAGAAGCAGAAGCCTAATTCATTCGTAATCCACACAACACAAAACATTTATTATTAGGAGGAACATTACAATGGCTAGTGAAAAAGTCACTGCTCTCGTAGAAGAAGTTAAGGGTCTGACCGTTCTGGAGCTGTCCGAGCTGGTACACACCCTGGAAGAAGTTTTTGGCGTTTCCGCCGCTGCTGCTGCTGTTGCTGCTCCCGCTGCAGGCGGTGCTGCTGAGGCTGCTGAAGAGAAGACCGAGTTCGACGTCATTCTGAAGAACGCCGGCGCTTCCAAGCTGAACGTCATCAAGGTTGTCCGCGCCGCTACCGGCCTGGGCCTGAAGGAAGCTAAGGATCTGGTTGACAATGCTCCCAAGACCCTGAAGGAAGCTATCTCCAAGGAAGATGCTGAGAAGCTGGTCGCTGAGCTGAAGGAAGCTGGCGCCGAGGCTGAAATTAAGTAATTTTAGTTTCTCAACCAATTACAGCCGCCAGATAACTGGCGGCTGTTTTGCTCATCGGGAGGTTTTATCCTATGGACGCTATCATAAATTTCTTCAAATCTCTGATTCCGGAGAATTTTGACATTCCCTCATACCTATACACTGCCGGTATCCTATGTGGTGGATTTCTAGTAATCGGAATCCTCGGCAGACTCATCTTCGGAAAGGATTCTGTGCTGGTTCGCAGCGTATCCGGCGCCATTGGAATTTTGCTGATTTACGCTGTAAGTGTGCTTCTGCACAGCTACGGAGTGAGCATGAAGCTTCTGATGTCGGAGTTGCCCTTAATCACCATTACAGACGGCAATTTGCTCCTGTTTCCCTTCCTGGATTCTGATTATATTGCCATCAGCGGCGCGCTGTTGAGCATGATTGTCCTGGCATTTCTCGTTAATCTGGTTAACAGCTGGTTTCCTGAAGGAAAGAAGCTATTCAGCTGGTTTCTGTTCCGCATCGTCAGTGTATTGCTGGCCATGGTTCTGCACACCATCGTCAGCGCGCTTCTTGGCGCTTTCCTGCCTGCAGGACTTCAAACCTGGGCGCCGGTGATTCTGGTAGCTCTGTTGATTCTGATGCTTCTGCTTGGCGCGCTGAAATATGTGGTTGGCGCAATTCTTGGTACTGTCAATCCCGTAATTGGACTGCTGTATACCTTCTTTTTCTCCACCCTGCTGGGCAAACAGCTTTCCCGCGCGGTACTGACCACATCCATTATCTCAGGGCTGATTCTGGCTCTGAATTATGTTGGAATCACTACGATTCGCATCGGCACTGCCGCGCTGGGGCTATATCTGCCACTGATTTTGGTGCTGCTGGCCCTGTGGTATCTTATCGGAAAAGTTTTTTCCAAAAAATAATCAAATCCCCCGACCCTTTGGTCGGGGGATTTTTTAGACATTTTCGATAGCCTTCAGAACCGGGGTCATGACATCGGTATTCACCGTTTCCATCATGCCGCTGTCAAAGGCAGAGGCAACACTGGGGTCGATGGGAAGCCGTGCCAGCACGGGCAGCTGGAAGCTTTGCGCAACCTCCTGCAAATGGCTATCGCCAAACACTGCAATTTCCTTGCCGCAGTCGGGGCATTTTAAATAGCTGTAATTCTCTACAAAACCCAGCACAGGAATGTGCATCATGTTTGCCATCTTCACTGCCTTGGACACAATCATGCTCACCAAATCCTGGGGACTGGTAACAATCACAACGCCATCAACCGGCAGACTTTGGAACACAGTCAGGGGCACATCGCCGGTTCCGGGAGGCATATCTACAAACAGATAGTCAACATCCTCCCAAATCACATCTGTCCAAAACTGTTTTACAGCGCCGGCAATCACCGGGCCGCGCCAAACAACAGGCGATGCAGGGTCATCCAGTAACAGGTTGATGGACATCACTTGAATCCCACCCGTCGTCAGCGCAGGATACAGCCCATCCTCGTTTGCGCCCTGACACTCGTGAACTCCAAAGGCAGTTGGCGCAGAAGGACCGGTAATATCAGCGTCCAGAATGCCTACCCGCTTACCTGCGCGGGCCATGGCAACAGCCAGCATGGAGGTAACGGTGGACTTACCTACTCCGCCCTTACCGGAAGCAACAGCAATCACCTTCTTAACCTTGGATTTCGGATTCATCTGCGCCAGCAAGCTTTCCTTCTTGCGGTCGCCACAGTCGCTGCTGCAGGACGCGCAGTTGCCGTTACATGAACTCATATACATTCACTCCTTAACACAATTCTCAAAGATTATAGTATTTGAAAACAGGAATATCAACTGTCCAGCGCTTCACTGGCAATCTCCCACTGCTCCATCAAATCCATTAATACCGCTTCCGCCTGGGACTTTTCCTCCAAAACACGGGTAAGCTCCAGATAATCCGAAGCGAGTCGCTCCATTTCCTCATTCAAGTAGGAAATTATTTGCTCTTGCTTTGCAATCTCCCGTTCCAGGCGCCGCACCAACTTCTCTGTTTCCTTAGTGCCGCCCTTGGGTTTTTCCTTTTTGGGCTTCTGCTCCTGTGCCGCAGCAGGCTTCGATGCTGTTTCGTGCTCCATGATGGCGCGGTATTTTTGATAACCGCAGCGGAAATCCCGAATCGTACCCTCTTCCAAAAGCCAAATCCGCTCAGCAAATTTCTCAATAAAATACCGGTCGTGGCTGACGAAAAGCAAAATCCCATCAAATTCCTCAATAGCAGCCTCCACCCATTCCCGGGAAGCAATGTCCAGATGGTTGGTAGGCTCGTCCAGAATCAGAAGATTGATTTTTTCGTCCATGAGCATGCACAGGCGCAGACGGCTCTGCTCACCACCGGAGAGGTTTCCAACTTCCTTAAACACATCCTCACCCTGGAACAAAAATGCGCCCAGACGGTCTCTGGCGACCTGCGGTGTGCAGTTCTTTTCATAGAGCATGGTATCGTACAAGCTTCGCTCCGGATGGTCAAAGTGGATAATCTGGGGTAGGTATCCCCATTTCACCGTTGGACCAAATTGAATTTTCCCCTGGAAGTCCTCATCCCCCAGGAGGCATTTTAAGAACGTGGTTTTTCCCGTGCCGTTGTCCCCCAAAAGCGCAATCCGTTCTCCGCCCTCAACGGTAAGGTTTACATCGGAAAACAGTGTTTTATCTCCAAAAGCCTTGGATACATGTTTCATGGAGAAAACCATATCTCCGGAAAAATCTCTCTGGGCAAAGGTTGCCTTCATGGTCTTTTCCGTTTTGGGTTTTTCCGTTTTCTTAATCCGCTCCATGCGGTGCTGAATGGACATCGCCCGGCGATACAGTGTGCGGTTATTGATGCCCCAGCCTTTCATGCGCTCCACGGTATAGCCAAGCTGCTTCAGCTTCGCCTGTTCCTGCTCATATTGCTTAAGCTGCAGATTGAAACGGGCCTGCTTTTCGTCCATATAAAAGGAATAGTTACCGGAATAAAATTCTGCATGACCGTCAGTAATCTCAATGACCCTTTGGGCAATTCTGTCCAGGAAATAACGGTCGTGAGAAATTGCCAGCACAGTACCTTTGAAGCTGTTGATGTACCCCTCCAGCCATTCTGTACTGCGAAGATCCAAATGGTTGGTAGGCTCGTCCAGCAGCAAAATATCCGTCTTTTCCAGCAAAAGACGAGCCAGGTTCATGCGGGTTTTTTCTCCGCCGGACAGGCTCTCAAAGGTCTGACGGCGTTGGGCCTGTGTAATCCCCAGACCGTTACAAACCTTCTCAATTTCCACATCCATATCATATCCGCCTCCGGTCTCGAAGCGGTTCACCAGAGTATCATAGCGCAACAGCTGTTCCCGGGTAGCTCCCTGCCCCATTTCCTGCTCCAGACGCTGTATCTCTTGTCTGGTTTTCTCCAGCTGGGAAAAGGCGGTTCGCAGGACGTCCTCTACGGTATATCCCTGGGGAAAATGGGGAATTTGGGAAATCAGACCCAATTTTTTACTGGGATTGACATATACTTCCCCCGCATCATAGTCCATCTGGCCGGTGAGAATGCGAAGCAAGGTGGTCTTTCCGCAACCGTTTCTGCCGAGAATGGCCACACGTTCCCCTTCCTGAATCTCAAAGTTGAGATTTTCCAGCAGGTTCTCCCCTATTACAAAAAATTTCGTTAAATTCTTAACCGAAATATCTACCATTTCCTACTCCAATGATTTTACAATCTCCGTAAAATCCTCTAACGAATACAAAATGTTCACTGCATCTAGCAGTGCATTCGCGCTCATATGCTCGGGAAATTCCAGCTTTCTTTGCAGCCAATGACGCAATGCGGCAGAGTTTTTACCGCCGGACAGCCCCAGCTCCACAAAGTCCTGCTTGGTAATTTCCCGGGAAATTCTGCCTGCGCTGTCATCCATGGTTGCTCCGGACTTTCTAAGAGCCTCCAGAATGATTTGGGGTGTCATGCCCTCCACACCAAGCTTGCCCTCTTTTCCGGGGCTGCGCTTGCGCCTTTCCTTGCCCAGAACATCCGGAATATAGGCATGCTTCAGGTATTCTCCGGGAATCGCACTTTTTACATGGTTGCGAATCACAAAACCCGCCCCATCAGAGTCCGTAAAAACGATTAAGCCCCGCTCCTCGGCCACCCGACGCAACAAGGACATCTTTAATTCGTCCTTAAAAATTCCAAATCCGGAGGATTCAAATATGGTGGCATCAATAATTTGAGAAAGGGTATTTTTGTCGTACCTTCCCTCTACCAGAATGGCTTCCCGAATTTTAACCATTTCTTGCCTCCTGGGCCAAACGCAAAACCAACAGCTCCAGCAGCCGCTGGGGCTCGTCCAGAGAGGTTTTTATGGCCCTGTCGGTTTCCATTACCAACCCAGCCGCCTTGTGGCAGAAGTCTGGTGAAAACCGCCGGGCGGCGTCCATGGTTTTCCTGGCAGCATAGTCGGCAATGCCGCAAAGCTTTTGCAGCTGCTGGGCGTTTCCGCCATTATCCAGGAGCGTTCTCGCCGTGGCGATTCTGCGAAAATGACCTCCCACGGCCCCCAAAACAGCAAGGGGCTCCTGCTGCATCTTAAATAGCTGCTGCAGCTTCAGCAACGCCTTTCCATATTGCCCCTGTCCCAGCAAATCTGTCATCTGGAACACCACTGCATCCAACACCGGTTCTGTTACGGCATCTATGTCGGATTTGGTAATGGTATCCGCTCCGGAATAGGCGCAAATTTTGAAAATCTCACTACCCAGGGAAATCATAGTACCATCGGTAATATCCAGCAAATAGCAGCACAAATCCGTGGAAATTCTCTTGCCGTTAGCAGCAAAATGTCTGGTAATCCAGGCAATCAAATCCCGCTGGGACTGCTTGGCAAACTCTACCACAAAAGCGTTGCCGTTGATGCAGTCCCACAGCTTTTTCAGCCGCTTATCCGGCTTCCATGGGACAGTCTCAAAGGTGAATACCACTGTGCAGTACTCCGGAACATCGCATAGCACTGTAATAAGCTTCTCCCGGTCGCTTTCCGGAAGCTTAAACAGATCCACATCGTCCACCTGCACCATGGTATGCTCTGCCATCATCGGCAGGTTTTCCACGGAATCTACATACTCCTGCAAATCAAAGGTTTCATTGGTCAGTCGGTGATAATTAAAGGACTCTGTCAGCTCGTCTATCAGAAGCTTTTTCATCTGGCCCAGGTAGTGATGCAGTAAAAAAACTTCTTCCCCGTGGAAAATGTAGAACCGCCCCAATTCCTTGTTGCGGATTGCCATCTTCAATTCCTGAAGCGCAGAGTAATCCTCTGTCTTTGCCATGGTATCACCTCCTGAAAACAATGGTTCCGTGGATATCTGTTCGATATACTTTGCACCCAAATCCAGCAAGCTTGTTCAGCACTTCCTGGGTTGGGTGTCCGTAGGGATTATCCTTACCCACGGAAATAAAGGCAAATTCCGGCCTGGTGGCCTCCAGCAAGGCATATCCCGTAGAGCTGGCTGCGCCGTGATGTCCCACAATCAGTGCATCCAGCTTTGGAATGTTGCAGCGCTGGATTAGAACATTCTCTGTTGCCGTATTTCTGTCGCCTGTAATCAGTATAGCACAATTTTCCGTCTGGAACAAGACACACATACTGCTTTCGTTGCCGGATTCATAGGAAAATGGACTGAAAATGGTTAGGTTTCCACTTTCAAAGGTCAGCGCGGTATCCTCACTGACGAAATTGGCGCCATCATCTGTAAATGCAGCCAGAGCTTTCCCTTCCGTTTCCCATTCCTCGGAATACGGAAGAAACAGATGATTGGTGGAAATTCGGGAAAGCAAATAGGAAACGCCGCCAATGTGATCTTTGTCATAATGGGTCAGAATCAGTCCATCCAGCCGGGAAATCCCCTGGGATAACAAAGTTTCTGCCGCCATATCTGCTACATCTGTGTCATAGCTGCCGCCGCAGTCCACAAGGAAGCTTCTTCCCCTGCTCTGCAATAGCACCGATTGCCCCTGTCCTACATTCAGAACTGTAACACGGCATTCTGTCAGCGCCGGCTCTGCCCAGGACAGACACAGCGCAAGGCATAGACCCGCTACTGCGCTGGCAAAAAAGAGCATAACCCGTTTCTTCTTTACAACTAAAAATACAGCAAGAAGCCCGTAACAAAATATCAGCCAAAGGACAATATAAATACTTTTGGTATACACCGCTGCCAAGGGAAGCCTGGAGAGCAGCTTGGCCACAAGAAGGATATAGCGAATCAGCCACGATACCGCCCACGCAAGGGCAGCTGCCACACCGGAGCTGATAAAATACACCCCACAGGCAGCCATAATACCGTAAAAGACAATGCTAACAGCCCATAATGTCAGCAAATTGGTAAGAATACCCACCAAGCTCACAGCACCGAAATAGCAGGCAACCAAAGGCGTTGTAAACACCATGGCGCTTACGGTAACGGAAATACCCGAGCCAATATGCGACACCGCCTTGCATTGCCATCTTCCCAGACGGGTTTCCTTCATCAGCCAATCTCGGATTCTCTCGGAGAACAGGAAAATCCCAATCATGCAGCCTGCAGAAAGCTGAAAACTTACGGAAGTAATTACCAATGGATTGACAATCAACATTGTAAGTGCCGCAAAGGAAAGCGCGGTAAAATTGTCATATTCCCTGTCAAACAGCAGCGCCAGCATCATCAGAATCTGCATGATGGACGCCCGCACCACAGAGGGAGAAAAGCCGGCAACTCCTGCAAAGAAAATCACAATGGGAATCCCAATCAACGCCGTCAGCACTCTGTGCTTACCTGTCAAGGTATACACCAGAGCAAACAGTATGGAAACATGCAGACCGGACACTGCAATGATATGACTGATTCCGCTGACCTTAAAGGCTGTAGAAGTCTCGTAGTCAATGTCCTGCCGCTGTCCCAACAGAAGCGCCTTTGCAAAGCCTGCAGTGTCCTGTGGAAACACTTCATCAATAACCTGTATCAGCGTGCTTCGCCATAGCGCAGTGCTTTGCCAAAATGCAGGCGTACCTTCCTGCAATGCAACCCCGTCTGACTCTTGATAGGCCAGAAGAAATACCCCTTTACCTTGGTGATAGGTAGGGTCGTTTGTACCTCCGGCAGTGGTTACACGGAAGCGAAACCCTCCAGAAATTGTATCTCCGGGAGAAATAGACATCCGGGAATGAATGTAAGCACAAACCTGATAGGGCTTGCCGTCCAGCATAACATAGCCGTCAGCACAGCAACCGGAATTGGTGTCAAAGGCATAGTCTGTTGCAATAATGGAAATGGAAGCGCTTTTGTCATGGTAATCCCTAGCCCCTTGCAAATACATGGTATCATAGGCAGAAAACCAGCCGAAGCCAACAGCCAATCCAAGAATCACAACCACCGCAAACTTCAAAAATGCCATTTTCCGTTGCAGAATCATCAGTATGCCGTCAAACAAAAGCAATGCCAATGACGCATAAACAAGCCTGGTATCATAGAAATATGCGCCCACTGCGCAGGCGAGGCAGAAGCCCAGAGAAAACCACATCAGTTTGCGCACATCTTCACCCCACAAAAAGGGGCACCGCCGAATGCGGCAGTGCCCCAAATGATTATTTCAGCTTGGAAATAACGAAATCATCAACCAGCGCAAGGGCATTGTCTATCAAAGAGGCGTCCTTGCCACCGCCCATGGCGCTGTCCGGCTTGCCACCGCCACTGCCGCCGCAGGCGGTACAAACCAGCTTCACCAAATCTCCGGCCTTGACACCCCGTGCAACAGCCGCTTTACCGCAAGCAGCCAGGAAGGTCAGTTTTCCGCCGTTAACACTGGCCAGCACGGCCACGATGTTTTCATCTCTGTCCCGGAGCATATCGCCCATCTGGCGCAGGCGATTTGCATCACATTCGGGAATTGCCACAGTCAGAACCTTCAGGCCTTCCACACTGCGGGCACCAAACAGGAAACGCTCCACCTCACCGGAGGCTTCCTTTGCCTTAAAGGATTCAATGACCTTCTTCAGTTCCTTGATTTCCTCAACCTGAGACTGTATCTTGTCATTGACCTCTGTGGGCTTGGTTTTCAGCACAGAGGCAGCTGTATAAAGCTGCTCCCGGTTTACCAGCATTTCCGCCATACAGGCCTTTCCGGTAATGGCCTCAATACGGCGAACGCCGGAAGCCACGCTGCCTTCGCTTTCAATCAGGAAGGGGCCAACCTTTGCGGTGTTGTCCAGATGCGTACCGCCGCAAAGCTCAATGGAATGTCCGCCCATGTTGACAACCCGGACGGTATCGCCATATTTCTCGCTGAACAGAGCGGTTGCGCCCAGCTTCTTGGCATCTTCAATAGGCATTTCCCGAATATCCACATTGTACCCTTCCAGCACAGCGGACTGCACCAGTGCGTCCACCTTGGCAATTTCCTCGGTGGTCAATGCGCTGTAATGTGTAAAGTCAAAACGAAGTCTGTCCGGCTCGACCAAGCTGCCGGCCTGATGGACATGGTCGCCCAGAACAGTGGTAAGAGCCTTTTGCAGCAGGTGGGTTGCAGAGTGTGCACGCATAATGGCATTGCGTCGCTCCACATCAATAGATGCAAGAACCACATCGTCCACCTTAATGGTGCCGCTGCGCAGCTTACCGTGATGCAGGTACTTGCCACCCTTATCCTTCTGGACATTGGTAACCTCAAAGCGGCTGTCGCCAATCAGAATCACGCCATGGTCAGCTGTCTGACCACCCATTTCAGCATAGAAGGGCGTCTTATCCAGTACCAGAATACCGGTTTCACCGCCGGCAATAGAGCCGGTAACCTCCTCCCCTACGCAAACTGCCAACACCTTGGCCTCACAATTGTTAAGGGAGTAGCCCACGAAATCGGTGGGGGTGTTGTCCAGGCCCAGGTCAATGCCTGCCCAGCCCAAATCACCCATCTTCAGCCGATCCTCACGGGCGCGCTTGCGCTGCTCCTCACGGCAGGACACATACTTGTCCATGTCCACGCCCATGCCCTCATCCTCCAGCATTTCCACAGTCAGGTCAATGGGGAAGCCGTAGGTATCAGACAACAGGAAGGCGTCCTCGCCGGAGAACAGCTTTTCACCCTTCGCCTTGTGTTCGGCCAGCTTTTCCGCAAAAATCTTCATGCCGGTGTCGATGGTTTTGGCAAAGGATTCCTCCTCCGTCAGCACAGTCTTAATGACATAGTCGGCCCGCTCCCGCAGATAGCTGTAATGACTCTCATTTTCCTGAATAACGGTTTCCACCACCTGATACAGGAAGGGCTTCTTCACGCCCAGCAACCTGCCATGACGGGCAGCTCGGCGGAGCAAACGACGCAGAACATAGCCGCGGCCCTCGTTGGTGGGACGCACGCCGTCAGCAATCATGAAGGTAGACGCGCGGATATGGTCAGTGATTACACGCAGGGATACGTCAGTCTTTTCACTCTGGCCGTAGGAAGCGCCGGTAATTGCGGTTACGTGCTTGGTGATATTCATCACAGTGTCCACCTCGAAAAGGCTGCCAACGTCCTGGCAGACAACCGCCAAACGCTCCAGGCCCATACCGGTGTCAATATTCTTCTGCACCAGCTCGGTATAGTTGCCGTTGCCGTCATTATCGAACTGGGAGAATACGTTGTTCCATACTTCCATGAACCGGTCGCACTCACAGCCTACCTTGCAGTCGGGGCTGCCGCAGCCGTACTTTTCACCCCGGTCATAGTATACCTCACTGCAGGGGCCGCAGGGTCCGGAGCCATGCTCCCAGAAATTGTCGGATTTTCCGAAGCGGAAGACTTTTTCCGCGGGTACGCCGATTTCCTTGGTCCAGATTTCAAAGGCTTCTTCATCATTTTCATAAATGGAAGGATACAGCCGGTCTGCTTCCAGACCTACAACCTCGGTCAAAAACTCCCAACACCAGGCAATGGCCTCATGCTTAAAATAGTCTCCAAAGGAGAAATTGCCCAACATCTCGAAGTAGGTGCCGTGGCGGGCAGTCTTGCCGATGTTCTCAATATCTCCGGTACGGATACACTTCTGACAGGTGCAGACTCTCCGACGGGGCGGTTCCACCTCACCCTTAAAATAGGGCTTCATGGGCGCCATGCCGGAGTTAATCAACAGCAAAGATGCATCGTTCTGGGGAATCAGGGAAAAGCTGGGCAAACGCAGATGTCCCTTACTCTCAAAAAAGCTTAAAAACATCTCACGCAGCTCGTTAACACCATAGGATTTATTGCTCATTGGTAAAACCTCCAAATTTATTTACAAAATAAAAGTCGCCCCTAACAATAGGGGCGACTGTAAATCGCGGTACCACCCTAATTATCCGCATACAGCGGACATCTTAGCTACTCTGTAACGGGAGTACCCGTCCCGGTCCTCCCGGGCGGCTTGAAAGTGGCTGACAGGGCGCATTACAAGGGCTTTCACCGGCTCCCTCTCGCTGGGGTAACTTGCTACTGTCTGGCTTTCGCATTGCCTTTGCATATCGAAGCTATTTTATCATAAAAGTAGGATTTGTCAATGGTTTTGGCAAAAAAGGCCGCCCTGACGGGCGGCCTTTTTTCAAATATTCTCTGTCAGCCAGGCCTTGACAGCCAGGCGACCTTCCTCGGTCATAGGAAAAGTCATTTCCCCTTCCATGGTGCTTTTTTCGTAGCAAAACGGACCGTGCCAGAAGCGTGCCGTTAAAAAGCTTTGGGAAAAGTCCACTTCCTTGGGGTTGTTGCTGTCTTTCACCACGCTGGGCTTTATGATAAAGCGCAACGCTCCCTCCGACCCGGTAAAGGTGTTGTCCATAGCAAAGGTGTGCAAGGTAGGAAGAAAGATGTCCGCCATCTTACGCCTCCATCAGCGCTTCCATTTCGTCCAACAGTTCGCCAAACAGCTGCAGCGCCTGGTCAACAGGCTCGGGGCTGGTCATATCCACGCCGGCGTCCTTCAGCAGCTCAATGGGACCCTTGGAGCCGCCGCTGGAGAGGAAGCGGATATAATCCTCCACTGCAGGAGCGCCCTCTTTCAGGATTCTGCGGGAAAGCGCAATGGCGGCAGAATAGCCGGTAGCATACTGGAACACATAGTAGTTGTAATAGAAATGGGGGATTCTCGCCCATTCCAGAGCAATCCGATCGTCCACAACCATATCCGGTCCGAAATACAGCTCATTAAGCCGTTTGTACTCGGCGCAGAGCACATCGGCAGTGAGGGTCTTACCCTCCCCAATCATTCTACCGATGTTCAGCTCAAATTCGGCAAACATGGTCTGACGGTACAGTGTACCCTTAAACTGCTCCAGGAAATGGTTAATCAGATAAGCCCGTTCCTTCTTGTCCGTGGTCTTGCCCAGAAGATATTCCATCAAAAGCGCCTCGTTACAGGTGGAAGCCACCTCAGCTACGAAAATCACATAGCCGGCGTCAATGGGATTCTGGTAATGGTTGGAGTGCCAGGAGTGCAAAGCGTGGCCCATTTCATGGGCGAGGGTAAATTGGCTATCCAGCGTTCCTGTGTAGTTCAAAAGCACATAGGGGTGTACTCTTGCTCCTGCAGAGTATGCGCCGCTGCGCTTGCCCTCGTTCTGGTATACGTCAATCCAGCGATTCTCAAAGCCTTCCTTCAACACCTTGCGGTAGTCTTCACCCAGGGGCGCAAGGGCATCGTAAACCGTCTGCTTTGCCTCGGCAAAGGGAATCCTTCTGTCCACATCTGCCAGAAGCGGCGCGTATACATCGTAGAAATGCAGCTCGTCAACTCCCAAAAGCTTCTTCCGCAGGCGAACATAGCGGTGCATCTTGTCCATGTTCTTGTGGACAGCCTCAATCAGGTTCAGATACACAGAGGTGGGAACCTCAGTGCGGTCAAGAGAGGCCTCCAGTGTGGAGGGATATTTCCGGGCATCGGCAAAGAATTTCAGCTGTTTGCCCTGGGCATTGAGCACAGAAGCCGCGGTATTTTTGAACTTGCCGAAGGTATCGTACAGATTTTCGTAAGCGCTTTTACGCAGTTCCCGGTCAGCACTGTCCTCACACGCAACGAAAGTTCCCTGGCTCAGGGGGTGGGCGTTTCCATTGGAATCAATGGCATCGGGGAAGGTAATATCCGCATCGGCAAAGGCGCCGTAAATGGTATCCGGTGCCTGGGCCATCTCCCCTGCCGCAGCCAACAGCTTCTCCTCTGCCGGCGTCAGAATATGGGCTCTGCGGCGGCGCATCTTGGTCAGATACCGGCGATACCGCTCCAGCTTGGGCTGTGCGGTATAGAAGCTATCCAGCCTCTCGTCGGAAATTGCCATAATTTCGGGAGTTTCGAAGCTTGTGGCAGCATTAAGGGCGACCATGGCGCTCATAAACTGACCAACCATTCCCTGATACTTGGCAACACGGGTATCCTCATCGGATTTGCGCATGCAGTAATTGGCGATTTCAGAGCCCTTGCAGTCAATCTGCTCCATCAGCTCCAGATAACCCAGCAGGCTTTCTGCGCTTTCTCCCAGCTTGCCGGCATAGGTTGCCAGAACCTTGCCCTCCTCGACAACTGCCGCCAAAGCCTCACTCCAGGCCTCATCTGTGGCAAACAGGTCCTCCGTTGCCCACTTGTCTGCTTCGGCAATGTCGCAGCGATTGGGAATTTTTTTGATTTCTTCCATTGTGATACGCCTCCTGATTAAAAGTTTATATCATTATATCATTCGTTATCAAAAAAAGCAATCCTTGCATTTAACCTGAAAATATGATAAATTCTCCTGGGTGATTCTATGAAACAACAACTTCGCGGCAGCCTGTATCTGCTGCTGGCCACCGTAGTATGGGGTTCCGCCTTTGTAGCGCAAAGCGTGGGTATGGACCATGTCGGTCCATTTACTTTTCAGGCAATCCGTTGCGCAATGGGCGCCATAGGTCTGCTGCCTGTCATATTCTTATTTGATTTGAAAAGCAAATGCACAAGAGGCTTCTTCTCCCAATTCATGGACAGACAGCTGTGGAAAGCATCGCTCTGCTGCGCCCTCCCCCTGCTTGCCGCCATCAATCTGCAGCAGATTGGTCTTGTGTATACTGATGCAGGAAAATCCGCTTTCATTACCGCCATGTACATTGTCTTTGTGCCGGTTTTCGGACTGTTTTTGAAGAAAAAAATGTCCCCCACGGTACCGATCAGCGTGGCGCTGGCGGTTGTGGGACTGTATTTCCTCAGCTGCGTGGGTGTTACTTCTGTCAACATCGGCGACCTGTGCCTCGCGGGATGTGCTATAGCCTTTGCAGTGCAGATTTTGTTGATTGACAAGTATGCACCCCAGGTTGACCCTCTGCGCCTCAACTGCCTCCAGGCAGCCATCTGCGCTGCAGGCTCTGCGATCATCATGATCTTTACAGAGACCCCTACTATCGCCGGTATCCGGGGCAGCTGGTGGGAAATGTGCTACACCGGTTTTCTGTCCATGGGTGTGGCCTACTCTCTGCAAATCATGGGGCAAAAGCATCTGGAGCCGACTTTGGCATCACTGATTATGAGTATGGAATCCATTTTCGCCATCCTGTGCGGCTGCTTGATTCTTCACGAACGCATGACCTGCTGGGAGATACTTGGCTGTATCCTTGTATTTTCTGCTGTGGTCCTATCCCAAATTCCAATCCCCCAAAAAGCAAACAGCGCACCGTAAACGGTGCGCTGTTTCTTATTTATTGGGCTTCTTCACCTTGCGGAGCATACGGTCCAGCAGGTCAAATTCCTCCTGTGTCATCAATTCCCGGAAGGAGGGAATCTCCGTAAGCTTCCAATCCCGTCTGGTTTCCTGGTATCGTGTCAGACGGCTGATGCCTGTAACCCTGTTTACGGACTTACCGGACATAAACCAGCCCCGTACAATCCGCAGACACTCTTCGTTATCCAGAAGCGGGCCAAGGGGCATTTCCAGAGAATAGTAGTTCTCCGGCTCTCCGTCATCTGTTTGCTGTGTGAACCAGTTGCCAGCGCTGAGAGCCGCCGCAAGGTCCGGCACATCATAAGCAGGATTATGCTCCTTCACGCCGTTGAGAACAATCGTATCCGTCCCATTGGCAGACCTGGCTTCCAGAGTGTTTTTCCCGTCAGCCAAAGGTACATTTTCAAAAACAACCATATGGTCCTTTGCCGGCTGACTGCCAATCAAAACACCGTTGCAAATCAAAGTAACCGCATCCTCGTTGGTCAGCACCGTAACATTGCGCTCACCGGGTGCGCGGTCGGCAAACCGTCTGCCGCAGATATGTACCATAGGCTCCGGATTCCAATAAGCCTTGTACAAATAATAGCTATCCTTGCAAATCTTACGGTCGTGGGTAACGAGGCCCTTGGCATTGATACCCTTGAAGCCGCCCTCGTGGCGCTCATCCACGGCAAAGTCAAACATGTTCCACACATGCGTAGCCCAAAGATACGGACGGGCCTGGATGGTCTTAATCATCTCATGGTGATACCACAGGGCATATTCTTCTGTATAGTCGTGATTAAACGGGTTCGCGCTATGCCAGCAGGTATAGTTATCCGCGCCGTATTCCGAAAGGCCGCAGGGTCTGTCCGGATTGGCTTCATGCCAGGCATCCAGATACTGCCCGTTTTGGTCCACCGTACCCTCATACCAGCCCATGTAGTAGTTAAAGCTTTGCACATCTGTTATCTCTGTGTGAGCAGTTGCCGGATGTACACTGCCAACATGGGCCAGGGTGGTTAACCGGCTGGGGTCAAGCTTCTTGCAGAGGTTATGCAAATCCTGCATATTCTGCACCTGTTCCTCACAGACACCGCCAATGCTTATCTCATTGCATATCCCCCAGAAGCAGATGCTGGGATGGTTATAACATTGCGCAATCAGCTCCGTCATCTGTCTGATGGTATTGTCGTGGGCATCGAGACCCTTAAGGAAGGTGCTGATAAATGGAATCTCGGCCCATACAACAAAACCGTAACGGTCGCACAAATCATAGAAATAGGAATCATGCTGGTAATGGGCTAATCGAATGGTATTGGCTCCCATTTGCCGAATGAGATTTACATCCTGTAAATGGTCTTCACGACTGATTGCCCAACCCTTATCTGCGCGGTCCTGATGACGGCTGACACCCCTTAAGGGAACATTTTTTCCATTGAGCCAAAAACCTGTGGAAGGATTAACAGAAAATTCCCGGAAGCCGAAGCTGACCTGTAGCGAATCCAGCACCTGATTATCCCGCAAGAGCCTTGCTTCTGCCCTGTAGCAATAGGGGTCTGCAAGACCGTTCCACAGATGGGGCCTGTTTACCTGCATCATCATGACCGTATGCTCGGTCGCATGGGCCACACTGGAGGCAACAACACAATCCTGCGCATCCAAAATATCCACTGATACAGTGCAGTTATCGGCATCAACCGGGAACAAATCCAGTCTGATATCGCCGTTGACCGAAGGCGTAATAAAAACACCCTGTGTGCCATTTTTCAGCATATCAAAATGCGCCAATTCCGTCTCAACAAACGATACGCTGCGATACAGGCCGCCAAAGAACGTAAAATCCGCCTGCTGGGGATAAACATCGCATACGCCATTAAATACCTCCACCAGCAGTTCGTTATCTGTAGGCTTCAGGCACTGGGTCAGCTCGAACCGAAAGGTGGAAAAGCCACCCTTATGACAGCCAAGAAGCACGCCGTTGCAATATACAGTGGCAATATGGTTTGCCCCTTGAAACTCAATAAACTGGCGCTTATTAGCAGTGGGATTGGGTAAATCAATCCAATACCTTCCTGTGCCCCGCCAGTAATCACTTCCGCCATCCTGCCCATCCTGGGCATTCCAGGTATGGGGTAACGCAACCGCAACCGGCGCTTCCCCCTCTTTTGCAAACCGAGCTGATGATAACATAGTGTATTTACGCATTAACTCACCTTTGTCCTTTTCTGTCTGCGACGATAATGCGCTTCATGGCCTCAATACCCACACAAATCGCTCCGGAGGTATCCTCGGTCATCGGCATAAACAGACCGGCCTTTTCCCGTTCCTGATTCCACACGACATGGAAACAGCTGCCGCAGCGCACACCCAGCGCAGCTGCCACCACAAACAATGCTGCAGATTCCATTTCACTGGATTTTACACCCAGACGCTTCCAGCTTTCCCACTTTTGCTGAAGCTCGTAGGAAACCGGGCTCTTCTCCGGGCTGTGCTGGCCGTAGAAGGAATCCTTGCACTGCACCACACCCACGTGGGTGCGATAGCCCAAGTCCTCACCGGCAGCCTTCAGCGCCGCCGTAACATCAAAATCCGGAACAGACGGGAATTCCATAGGAGCGTATTCCAGCGATGTATGCTCAAAGCGGATTGCGCCGCTGGCTACCACCACATCTCCGGGGCACACATCCATAGCAATTCCTCCCGTTGTGCCTACACGGATAAAGGTGTCCGCTCCAATGGCGGCAAGCTCCTCCATGGCAATGGCTGCAGAGGGTCCGCCGATACCCGTAGAGCATACGGAAACCTTCTCTCCCAAAAGTGTGCCGGTGTAAATGTTATACTCCCGATTCATTCCAATATGAACGGGATTGTCAAAATGGGCGGCAATGGCCTCACATCTGCCCGGGTCTCCGGGCAAAAAGCAGTATCTTCCCACATCACCGGGACCGCAGTGAATATGAAATTGCTTTCCAATATCCTGCATGTACTTCCTCCTTATATCGTCAGAACAGGCTGACCTGGTCGGTATCCGGCAAGTCGCCAAAAGCACCGGCATCCTTCAGCATTTGAATGTGTGTTTTGGAAACCTTGGGACATGCAAAGGAGAATTCCTCCACAGAAACGAAGTCCACGCCCTTGCGTCCCTTTACAATATCCAGCGCGGCGCTTTCTCCCAGGCCGGGAATAGCCACCAGTGGCGGACGAAGCTTTCCGTCCTCAATTACAAACTGAGTTTCATGGCTCTTATAAATGTCGATGGGAAGAAACTCAAACCCACGCAGATAGTATTCGTACACAACCTCCAGTGTGGTGAGCATATCCTCGTCCTTGGCGGTGGCCGATTCGTTATTGTCAATGGCATCAATGTGCGCTTTTACCGCATCCATCCCCTGGGTCATCATCACCGCGTCAAAGCCGCCCTTTTGACTGCGGCGGTAAAAATACGCAGAATAGAACGCCAATGGGTGATTTACCTTAAACCAGGCAATCCGGAACGCCATCATAAC
>JAZOQT010000037.1:0-18160 GCA_045656245.1 Faecousia sp. | reverse complement strand
GTGCGCTTTTACCGCATCCATCCCCTGGGTCATCATCACCGCGTCAAAGCCGCCCTTTTGACTGCGGCGGTAAAAATACGCAGAATAGAACGCCAATGGGTGATTTACCTTAAACCAGGCAATCCGGAACGCCATCATAACGTAGGCAACTGCGTGAGCCTTGGGGAACAAATACTTGATTTTCTTACAGGAGCCGATATACCAATCCGGAACACCCGCCGCAATCATTTCCTCCTCTGCTCCGGGAGGCAGACCCCTGCCCTTACGGACAGACTCCATAATCTTAAAGGACCGCTTCTCTGGCATACCACAGGAAATCAGATACAGCATAATGTCATCACGACAGCCTATGGTTTCATCTACCCTGGCGGTTTTGCTGGTAATCAAGTCCCGGGCATTGCCCAGCCACACGTCCGTGCCGTGGGTATAACCGGAAATCCGTACCAAAAAATCGAATTTATCCGGCTTGGTGTCCAAAAGCACTCCGCGTGTAAACCGGGTGTTAAATTCCGGAACCGCTACCGCACCGGTAGGGCCTAGCAACGGGTCATTTTCATACCCCAAAACCCTGGAGGATGTAAATATAGACATGGTATCCTTATCATCCAGGGGAATGGCTTTTGCGTCTACTCCGGTCATTTCCTCCATCATACGAATCATGGTGGGGTCATCATGTCCCAGCATATCCAGCTTCAACAGGTTTTCTTCCATGGAGTGATATTCGAAGTGGGTGGTAATCTGGTCGGATTTCACATCGTCCGCCGGGTGCTGAACGGGACAGAAGTCCCAAATTTCATTTTCCTGGGGAATAACCACCAAACCGCCGGGGTGCTGACCGGTGGTGCGGCGTACGCCCACACACCCGGAGGCCAGACGGGCAAGCTCAGAGGAAGAAACAGACTCTCCCCGTTCTTCCTTGTACTTCTTAACATATCCAAAAGCCGTCTTTTCCGCCACTGTTCCAATGGTCCCTGCCCGGAAAACATGAGATTTTCCAAACATTTCCGTGCAGTATGCATGGGCCTTTGCCTGGTATTCGCCGGAGAAATTCAGGTCAATATCCGGCACTTTATCGCCGCCGAAACCCAGGAAGGTTTCAAAGGGAATGTTAAAGCCGTCCTTTTCCAGCTTACTGCCGCATTTGGGGCAAACCGTATCCGGCAGGTCTGCGCCACAGTTATAACCCTTGGGAATATCCAAAACGGTGTGCTTGCACTGTCCATTCGGGCAGCGGTAGTGCGGCGGGAACGAATTGACTTCCGTAATACCGGAAAGATAAGCAATGATGGACGAGCCAACCGAACCACGGGATCCTACAAGATAACCGTTATCCAGAGAGTTTTGTACCAGCTTCTGGGCGGACATATAGATCACGTCGTAGTGGCAGTTGATGATGTCATTGAGCTCTGTCTCCACACGCATTGCAAAGGATTCCGGCGGATTATGACCGTACAGGCGATGGAATTTCCCATAGACGAGCTTTTTCAGATCCTCCACAGAGTTTTCAATTTTAGGAGCAAACAGATTGTGGGGTACGGGACGCATCTCCTTTTTGCCCTCGCACATATCGGCAATAAGATTTGTGTTGGTAACCACAGCTTCGTAAGCCTTCTCAGTTCCCAGATAGGAAAACTCCTGAAGCATCTCATCCGTGGTGCGGAAGTACAAGGGATTGTCCCGGTCGCAGTCGCTAAAGCCCTTAGTAGAAAGCAAAATCCTGCGGAAAATTTCGTCCTCCGGATTCAGGAAGTGGACGTCTCCCGTGGCAACTACCGGCTTGCCCATATCCTCCGCCAGGGAAACGATTTCCCTGTTCAGTTCCCGCAAATCCTCGTCGCTTTCCACCCGCAATTTGCTGTCATAGAGCATAAAACGGTTGTTGGAAATGGGTTGGATTTCCAGATAATCGTAAAAAGCCGCCAGCCGCTTCAATTCCGCCCGGGGCAGGCCAAAGAGAACACCCTGGAAAATTTCATTGTTTTCGCAGGCAGAGCCAATGAGCAAACCTTCCCTGTATTTCATCAGCTGGGATTTGAAAATACGGGGGCGTTTTTTGTAAAACTCCAGATTGGAATCAGAAATCAGATGATACAAATTCCGAAGCCCCAGCTGGTTTTTGGCAAAGAGAATGATATGCTGTGTATGAACGCTTTCCTTTTTATGGGCAATCCGCAGAGGCGCCATGCCTTCATTCACACCTGCATAATCTGCCACGCCCAGGGCAATCAGCATTTCGTGAAGCTTTGCAAGAATCTTACCGCAAATGAGGGCATCGTCAGCCGCTCTGTGATGGTTAAAGTCCCCCAAATCGAAGTGCTTTGCCACCAGGTTCAGCTTATGCTGGTTGAGCATGGGAAGCAGGCATTGAGAAATAATCAGGGTGTCGATGCTGGGATTGTCAAACTCCAGCCCCAGCGCCTGGCAGGCGCGGCTGACAAAGGTCATGTCAAACCGGGCATTGTGAGCAACAAGGGGTCTATTGCCAATGAATTTCAAAAATTCCGGCAAAGCCTTGTCTATCTTGGGCGCGCCAAGGAGCATATCGTCGGTAATGCCGGTAAGCTCTGTAGTTTCCCTGTCCAGCTTTTGACCGGGGTCAACAAAGGTCTGAAAACGGTCAATCTCCTTCCCCTGCTTCATCAGCACGGCGCCAATTTCGATAATCTTGTCTTTTCTGGGAGAAAGCCCGGTTGTTTCCAGGTCGAAGGCAACATATTCCTCCTCAAAACCTGCAGAAACAACGCCGTTTACCGCCAGAATATCGTCCACATCATTGATGTAGTAGCCCTCACAGCCATAGAGAATCTTAATGTCCTCCTGGGTGCCGGCAACCTTGGGAGCGCCATTGTAGTCCTCAATGACATGCAATGCGTCTGTAAAGGACTGGACACAGCCATGGTCTGTAATGGCAACAGCCTTATGTCCCCATGCTGCCGCCTGCTTAATGGCGGCCTTCGTGGAGGTCAAAGCGTCCATATTGCTCATGGAGGTATGCAGATGCAGCTCCACCCGCTTGCCCTGGGCGGCAGTATCCTGCCGGATTGGCATCGTACCGGGCATAATGGCATTGGGGCGCAGTACCATTTCATTGGTAAAGTTGTCAATCATCAGCTTTCCGGTTACACGAACCACGGTACCGGGCTGTACATTGGCGACAACAGGCTCTGCCTCTTTCTTTTCCATAAAACGGTTTACACGCACCGAACCTGTATTGTCGGTGATGTCAAACTTCACCACCACCGCATTGCGCTTGGTCAGCTCCTTGTGGTCAACGGCAAAAACCTTGCCCTCCACAATGACAATGCCCATATCCAGATTGACATCCTTCATAGGCGTTGCTGTTCCCCGGAAGGGTTTCCCAAAAATGGTATCAGCAGAATGGACAGGCTTGTCCTTCTGGGGCTGGACCACGGGCTTGGGAGCATTGCGAATCAAATCCTCTCGCAGCTTCTCCATGGCGTCAAACAGCGCTTTGCCCTCTAATTTCTCTCCTGCCAGCACCTGAATGTCCACGGCGCAGTCAAACCGCTCCAAAAGATACTGCTTCACCTGGGGCAGACATTCCTGAATTTCACTTACACCGTTTGCTGCCAGCTGAATGGTCAGCTTCTGACCCTCCCACAGCCACTGGGCAGCGGCTAGCGCGCCGCGGGTTACGGGATTTTGACGGGTGAACAGGAGCATCAGCTCTTCAGGCTCCATCTTTTCCATCTGGTCCGCCGGGTGTTTCGCCAGAATATCCAGCTTGCGCAGTCCGTACAGCGAAGAAATATCCCCGCAGACTTTGTCCAGCATACTTTGTGAAATATAGTTGGGACTGAACAGTTCCACATGGACACGGCGCTGCTCATAATTCATATCTGCACCACGAATGGCCGCCTGACGCAGTACATCCTTCAGCGCTTCAGGCGGCTCATAGTCCGAAAACATATTCAAAAAGTATGTCGTGTTTTCCATGTCTTTTCCTTACAGGTTCTCTATCCGTTCCAGCAGCGCAGGAAGCAATTGCTCATACGGAAGCTTCTGCACCTGCTGTCCTTTTTCAAAAATCATACCCCAGCCATCACCGCCGGCAATACCGATATCTGCCTCTCTTGCCTCTCCCGGACCGTTGACGACGCAACCCATAACCGCAACCGTTATGGGCTTTTTGCAGTCCTTCAGCGCCTCATCAACCCGGTTGACAAGGCCAATCAGGTCGATTTGGGTGCGTCCGCAGGTGGGACAGGAGATTATATTTACTCCTTCCTTGCGCAAGCCGGCAGCTTTGAGAATATCCTTGGCGGCGTACACCTCCTGAATGGGATCATCGGTCAGGCTCACACGAACGGTATCGCCAATTCCGTCCAACAAAAGGCTTCCAATTCCCATTGCAGACTTAATCATTCCCATGCCCACAGGACCCGTTTCCGTTACGCCGATGTGTAAGGGATAATCGCACTTCTGGCGAAACAACCGGGCAGCTGCAACCATAGTAGCCACCGTGGAGGACTTCATGGATACACAGGTATCATAAAATCCAAATTTCTCCAAATAGGCAAGATGCTGAAACGCGCTTTCTACCAAGGCCTCGGCGGTGGGTTGGCCGTATTTCTCCAGCAAGATTTTGTCCAGACTTCCCCCGTTAACGCCAATGCGAATTGGGATTTTTTTGTCTTTGCACACATCAACCACGGCCTTGACCTTATCTTCGCCGCCGATGTTGCCGGGATTGATGCGGATTTTGCTGGCGCCGCCCTCTGCGGCAGCAATGGCCAGCTTATAGTCAAAATGAATATCCGCTACCAGGGGCAACTCACTTTCCTTGCAGATTTCCTGAAATCCCCGGGCGGCTTCCACATTTTGCACAGAAAGCCGCGCAATCTGACACCCTGCGGCCTTCAGCGCCCGAATCTGGGCCAGAGAGCCTGCAACATCTGTGGTTTTGGTGTTCAGCATGGATTGGATTACCACAGGCGCGCCTCCGCCAATGGTTACACCGCCAACCTGTATCTTTCTGGTCAAGGAAATCACCCCTTCACAATGGTAAAAATATCTTTGAACATAATGAACGCCATAAATGCAAGCAATACAATCATGCCCGCGGCATGGATATAGCCCTCATACTTGGGGTTCACCTTCCTGCGTGTAATCTTCTCAAAGGCTGTGGTTACCAGAAGGAAGAACACCCTGCCCCCGTCCAGCGCGGGAATGGGAAGCATATTCATCACACCCAGGTTAATGGCAATGAATCCTCCGAAATACAGCATGTTCATCAGTCCGTCGACCCAGTTATCTGCGGCGTTGGCAGCATCGGACATAATGCCCACAACACCCACAGGCCCGGCCATATCCGAAAGACCGGCTTTACCGGTAAGAAGCATTTGCAGACTCAGACGAACATTGCGCACGTTGTCCAGGGTAAGCCTGCCCAGGTAATCAAGCTTGCCGGGGAAGGTCAAATCCTTGGCCACGCCAAAGGTAAAACCGTAGTGCAGATACTCTTCCCCGTTTTCATTTACGCAGGTGTGCCCCATGGCGAGGTTTTGGAAGGTAAGAATTTCTCCGTTCCTGCGTACCACAACATCGTGATTCGGTGTGTCATTCAAGGTAAGAACCAGGGAAATATCATTGTTCAGGTAGATTTTCTCCCCGTCCAGTTCCAAAATCTCGTCCCCTACCTGCAGAGCCTGGGCATGATTGAAAATACAGCAATCTGTAAATTCCGCAATCACAGGCTGGGCCACCTGCTTTGTGGGGGCAATGACAATGGCAAACAGCAAAATACCCGCAATCAGATTCATAAAAGAACCGGCAACCAGTATAATCAGCCGCTTCCACCAGGCCGCCTTTTGAAAGGCTCGGGGATTGTCCGATGCTTCATCCTCCCCTTCCATGGCGCAAAAACCGCCGATGGGGATACAGCGAATGGAATACAGGGTTTCGCCCCGCTGCTTCTTAAAAATGGCGGGGCCCATAAACAGGGCAAATTCGTTCACCTGAACCCCGGAAAGCTTTGCGGCAACAAAATGCCCCAGCTCGTGGACAAAAATCAGCAGGCTAAACAGGATAATTGCGAAAATGATACTCATAAAATTCCTCGCTAGAAAAATCAAATATTCCGGGCCACATATGCCCGTGCCAAACGGTCCGCCTCCAGAATCTCCTCCAGGGTGGGATTGGCAAGGAAGGGTACGCTGTTGACAGCTCCTTCCACCAGGCGGTAAATATCATAAAATCCGATTTTATCCTCCAAAAACAGGGCAACCGCCGCCTCATTTGCGCCGTTCATCACCGGGCAGGCAGTGCCGCCCAATTGGGCGCAGCGCCTTGCCAGAGCAAGACAGGGAAAGGCGTCCATATCCGGTTTTACAAAGGTCAGCGCGCCGCAGGAGGTCAAATCCAGCTTATCCACGGGGCAAACTGAACGGTTGGGATAGGTCAGCGCAAGCTGAATGGGAAGACGCATGTCCGGCGAGCCAAGCTGGGCCAAAACTGCCCCGTCTACTGTTTCCACCAGACTATGGACGATGCTCTGCCGGTGAATCAAAACATCTACCTGCTCCAGAGGCAAGCCATAAAGCCGCATGGCTTCAATAACTTCTAACCCCTTATTCATCAGTGTTGCGCAGTCCACAGTGATTTTTGCGCCCATCTTCCAGTTGGGGTGCTTCAGCGCGTCTGCCTTGGTAACCCCTGCAAGCTGCTGCTTGTTCATACCGAAGAACGGGCCGCCGGAGCAGGTCAGAATCAGGCGGGAAATTTCCGTCTTTTCCCTGATGCCCATGAGGCATTGGAAAATAGCAGAGTGTTCTGAATCCACAGGCACAATCTCTGCGCCGTACTTTTCCGCCTCTGCCATAACCAGCTCTCCGGCACAGACCAGAGTTTCCTTGTTGGCAAGACCGATGCGCTTCCCTGCGCGAATGGCGGCAAGAGTGGGTTTCAGGCCCAGCATGCCCACCACAGCGGTGATAACGCAATCCGCGCTCTCCAGGGTAGCAGCCTGCAAAAGTCCTTCCTCGCCCCATGCAACACGGGTAGGAAGTCCGGAGATCTCCTTTTGTAATTCAAGCGCCGCCTGCTCTGTTGCCATAACCGCCAGCTCCGGTTGAAATTCTCGGCACTGCTGGGCCATTCGGTCAACATTGCTTCCGGCAGTCAGCGCCGCAACGCGGACGGGCATATGACGGACAATATCCAGGCTTTGCCGGCCAATAGAGCCGGTTGACCCCAAAATGCTAACACAAGAAACCATTATTTCACCACCACAGGTAATACAATCAGTAAAATCTCAACCAGCGGACCAACGGTGAGCATAGAATCAAATCTGTCCAGCACGCCGCCATGCCCAGGGATAAGATTGCCATAGTCCTTGATTCCCGTCTGTCGCTTAATGGCAGAGAAGCACAAGTCGCCAAAGACGTCAGCCACTGTGCCCAAAAGTCCGTACAAAAGCGCATACCCATAGTTTACGGTACAGCCGAAAATAAGCTGCATTACCACGCAGTACAGCAACATGCCGATTACGGCAGCGGCCACACCGCCCAAAACGCCTTCTACGGATTTGTTGGGACTGATAACCGGAGCGAGCTTATGTTTGCCAAATCGGCACCCCACAAAATATGCGCCGCTGTCTGCCAAAAATGCGATGACAAAGGGAATCAAAATCACATATCTGCCGCCTACAGGGGCGTAAATCCGCACCAGACTGGTTAAAAGATAAGGAATCAAAATCGCCGCAAAAATACAAACGGCAAATTTTTCAAACGGCATCTTCATGGAGGAAAGCATAAACTCCACAAAAAGCAGGGCAAAAAACAGAAGAATTGCCACCCTTGCTGCCAGGCCGTCCATGCCGTAGTAACACCAAACAGGCACAAGCGCCGCAAACACCATCGAATAAATTACCAAACGGATATGGCCCACCATGCGCGTGCCCACCAGCAGTTCGTATGCGGCAATGGCGCACACCAGGCTGACCAGTATCACCGTAACCACCTTGGGTAAAGCATACAGCGCAATCAGCAGCAAAGGAACCAAAATTGCTGCAGACAGGATTCTCTTTCTCATATCACACGCCTCCGAACCGGCGGTTGCGCCGGTGGTATTCTGCAATAGCCGCATCCAGGTCCTCTGGACCAAAGTCCGGCCACAGTACATTCATAAACACAAATTCGGAATACGCCGTCTGCCAGGGCAGGAAATTGCTGGTGCGCATTTCCCCCGACGGGCGAATCACCAGCTCCGGGTCCGGCACGCCGGCAGAGTCCAAATAACTGTCAAATAAATCCTCCGTCAAATCCTGGGCCTTGCGCGTTCCGTCTGCCACATCCTGTGCAAAACGGCGGGCTGCCCGTACAAGCTCATCTCTGCCTCCGTAATTCAGGCAAAAGTTCACCTGCACCTCCTGATATGCAGCGGACTTATTTTGCGCCTCCAAGCAAAGCTTTTGCAACTCCGGGCTTAAACGGCTCAAATCCCCAAAAAAGCAGAAACGGACATGGTTCTTTTCCATATCCCGCAGGGCTTCCTTCAGATAAGCCCCCAAAAGGAGCATAATGCCCCCCACTTCCTCCTGAGAACGCTTCCAGTTTTCCGTGGAAAATGCGTATACAGTTAAATATTTCACACCGATGCTACGGCAGTAGTTGGCAATGTTACGAAAGGACTCGGCACCGGCTTTGTGCCCTGCTGTACGGGGCAGGCCTCTCTGCTTTGCCCAGCGGCCGTTGCCGTCCATAATGATTGCAATATGTCTGGGCATATTGCTGTTTTCTGAAAGTGCCAAAGATAAGCACCTCTCTCTTTACAGATAATAGATAATACAGTACATTGGGGGCGAAACCGCCCCCAATGCAAAGTATGGGCTTAAATAGCCATCAATTCCTTTTCCTTGCCAGCAGTGGCTTCATCCACCCGCTTAATATACTTATCCAGCATATCCTGCAGGTCCTTTTCTGCCTTTTTCTGCTCATCCTCGGTAATTTCGGAATTCTTTTTCAGCTTCTTCACATAGTCCATGCCGTCCCGGCGGATATTACGCATAGCAACCTTGGCATCTTCGGAGTACTTTTTAATTTGCTTAACCAGCTCCTTACGCCGTTCCTCCGTCAGCTGAGGGAACACCAGGCGAATTACCCGCCCGTCGTTCTGGGGATTGATACCCAGGTCAGAAAGCTGGATTGCCTTTTGAATATCCTTCAGCAGCTTCGTATCCCATGGCTGAATCACCAGGGTGCGGGCATCAGGGGTGGAGATGGTCGCTACGCCGTTAAGAGGCGTCTCACTTCCATAGTATTCCACAGAGATCCGATCCAGAACCTTAGCGTTGGCCCGGCCTGCGCGAACAGCGCCAAACTCTTCCTGCAGGTGGTCCAGAGCTTTTTCCATTCTTCTTCCGTATTCACTAAAGTCAACAGCCATTTTATG
Source organism: Faecousia sp. (assembly GCA_045656245.1). Classification (GTDB taxonomy): domain Bacteria; phylum Bacillota; class Clostridia; order Oscillospirales; family Oscillospiraceae; genus Faecousia. Next base: position 8,749 of record JAZOQT010000037.1, on the reverse strand, counting down.
ATCCTCCTAAAGTTTAATTGGTAACGGTGGTTCCGATTTCTTCGCCCCGAACCACGCGGATAATACTGTTTTCTTCTGCCAGACCGAAGCAGACCATGCTCATGTTGTTATCCATAGCCAAGGCCATGGCGGTAACGTCGGTAGCCTTGAGACCCTTCTCCAGCACCTCGGCATAGGTTAGATGGGTGTAGCGGACGGCATTTACGTCCTTCTTGGGATCGGCCGAGTAGATGGCGTCCACATTTTTGGCCATCAGCACCGCATCTGCCTCAATCTCCACACCACGGAGCACCGCGCCGGTGTCGGTGGAGAAATACGGGTTGCCGGTACCGGCAGCAAACAGGACCACCTTGCCCTCGTTGAGATAACGGTTGGCAAGATCCCGGGTATAATACTCGGCAAACTTATTCATCTCCACAGCGGTAAGTACCCGTGCATCCAGACCGTGCTGTTCCAGCACATCCGCAACTGCGATAGCATTCATCACCGTAGCCAGCATACCCATAGAGTCAGCGTGGCTACGCTGCATTTTGCCGCTGCCGTTTTTCACGCCGCGCCAGAAATTGCCGCCGCCGATGACCAACCCCACCTGCACGCCAAGCTCTACGCACTGCTTAATGGCTTCGCAGACCTCACTGATTTTGGCAAAGTCCAGTCCGAAGCCGTCGCCCTGCTCTGTTTTTTCACCCAGCGCCTCACCACTGACCTTCAGCAATATGCGCTTGTATTTTACATTGGACATGGATATCCACTCCTTCTTCTTTCTCATCTCCCCTATTTTAATATAAGATTGGCAAATTGACAACTATAAAATTCAAAAAACATAACATGTTTTCGGATTTTTTACAAATCTAAACATTCATCACTATTCTGCAACGATTTTCTGTTGCAAACCGATAACAAATGGGTTATAATGTCATATATTTGTAAATTCACCAAAGAGAGGTTTTAACCATGGCTGAAATTACTGAAAGCAAAAATTTCATTCACGCTTTCATCGAAGAGGATATTGCTCCCGGTGGTCGCTATGCCGGTCAGACTGTGCATACCCGTTTTCCCCCCGAACCCAACGGATATCTGCACATCGGCCACTGCAAGGCACTGATTATCGATTTCGGCACCGCGGAGAAATTTGGCGGACTGTGCAACCTGCGTATGGACGACACCAACCCCACTAAGGAGGATGTGGAGTTTGTGCAGGCCATTCAGGAGGACATTCGCTGGCTGGGCTTCGACTGGGGCGACCGATTCTACTACGGCTCTGATTATTTTGAAAAGGACTACGAGTACGCAGTAGAGTTGATCAAAAAGGGCCTTGCCTATGTTTGCGAATTAACCCCCGACCAGGCAAAGGAGATGCGCGGCGACCTGAACACCCCTGCCACCTCTCCCTGGAGAGACCGTCCCATTGAGGAAAGTCTTGACCTGTTTGCCCGTATGAGAGCCGGAGAATTTGAGGACAACAAATATACCCTTCGGGCAAAGATTGACCTTGCCTCCGGCAACTGCAATATGCGCGACCCGGTGATTTACCGGATTCGCCATATGCACCATCACCGCCAGGGGGACAAATGGTGCATCTACCCCATGTACGACTTTGCCCACCCCATTCAGGACGCTCTTGAGGGCATTACCCACAGCCTGTGTTCTCTGGAATTTGAGAATCACAGACCGTTGTATAACTGGGTTGTGGAAAATGTATCCGTCCCCCACCGCCCCCGGCAGATTGAGTTTGCACGTCTGGGTATCGACCACACGGTGCTTTCCAAGCGCAAGCTTCGCGCACTGGTGGAAAATGAATACGTTTCCGGCTGGGACGATCCCAGAATGCCTACCCTGTGCGGTCTGCGGCGCCGGGGATACACCCCTGCCTCCATTCGCAATTTCTGCGACCGTGTAGGCGTCGCCAAGAGTCCCAATACTATTGAGTACGGCTTCCTGGAACATTGCCTCCGGGAAGATTTGAACGAAACGGCAGACCGGGTTATGGCGGTGCTAAAGCCCATTAAGCTGACCATCACCAATTACCCCGAGGGTCAGAGTGAAACCTTCGAGGTAGAAAACAATCCCAACAATCCCGAGGCCGGCAGCAGAACCATTACCTTCTCCCGAAATCTGTGGATTGAGAGCGACGATTTCCTGGCCGAGCCTGTACCCAAATACAAGCGACTGTACCCCAACGGACCGGAATGCCGCCTGAAGGGCGCTTATCTCATTCAGTGCACAGGTTTCGTTACCGACGAAAACGGCAATGTTACCGAGGTATTGGCTACCTACGACCCCAACTCCCGGGGCGGCGACCCCGCTGACGACAGAAAGGTCAAGGGCGCGACCATTCACTGGGTGGACGCAGAGAATTGCTGCGAAGCAGAGGTGCGTCAGTACGATAATCTGTTTGACGATCCCGATCCCGATGCCGCAGGCAAGGACTTTTTGGCCTGCCTGAATCCCAAATCCCTGGAAATTCTCACCGGCTGTAAGGTGGAAAAAAGTCTGGAAAACGCCAAAGCACCGGCTTCCTACCAGTTTATGCGTTTGGGCTACTTCTGCCCTGACAGCAAGGACTGCAAGGACGGTCGTTTGGTATTTAACCGCAGTGTCAGCCTGAAGGACAGCTTCAAGCCCAGCAAATAAAATTACCGTGGGTACTGCAAAAACGCAGTACCCACGGTTTTTTATGCTTATTTCTTCTCTTTCATCTGGGCCTGCAGATGCATGGATAGCACAGCAAGAGAGGTTGCCATGTTCTCGTTCTGCACCAGAATGTTCCCGGGAACGTCCAAATGGGTTGGCGCAAAGTTCCATACCGCCTTAATCCCGCAGGCAATCAGCTGATTGCAAACCTCCTGGGCATATTTGGCAGGTACGGTGATAATTCCCATCAGCACCTTATGGGATTTACAGAAACTTTGAAGCTGCTCCATGGGATAAATCGGTGTCCCGTCTACCACTTCTTTTTTCGTGATTTTGGCATCAAAGGCCGCCAGTATATTCAGTCCGTAGGCATCAAAGCCACTGTACCCACACAGCGCCTGCCCCAGCTTGCCTGCGCCAATGAGCACCGCATCCGTGGTATTGTCGTAACCCAGAAACTGCTCAATGTCATCAATGAGCTGTTCCCGAAAATAGCCGATTTTCGGTCTGCCTCCGTCGGAAACCATAGCCAAATCCTTACGGACCTGTACCTCGCCCATGCCCAGAGCATTTGCCAGCGCCGTGGCGGAAATATAGGGGGAAGCGCCTTCATTGGTGGTTTTCAAATAAGCCAGATAACCAGGCAAACGCTTCAATACCGCTTTGGAAATTTCCTTGCGTTCCATAATCATTTCTCCCATATTTATCGATACATATTGATATCGATATAAATTTGTATCGATTATAACAGAAGAAAGAATAAATTACAAGTTAAAATTTAAGCGCAGCTGGTTTGCCGCAAAAGCTCCTTTCGCAGGCGAAGAATAATCCGTTTTTCCAGCCTGGATATATAGGATTGGGAAATCCCCAGCTTTTCCGCTACCTCTTTTTGTGTTAGCTCCTTGTGGCCGTAAAGCCCGTAACGCATCAGTACGATCTCTCTTTCCCGGTTGGGAAGCTCTGACAATGCCTGCCGCAGGATACACAAATCCACATTATCCTCCAGTGGCCGTAAAATCATATCTTCCTCTGTTCCCAAAATGTCCGACAGAAGAAGCTCATTGCCGTCATAGTCCATATTGATGGGCTCGTCCAGAGATACCTCCGCCTTTTGACCGGAGATTTTCCGTATGTGCATCAGAATCTCATTTTCTATACATCGGGAGGCATAGGTCGCCAGTTTTATATTCTTATCCCTTCGATAAGTACCAATGGCCTTAATCAAGCCGATGGTTCCGATGGAAATCAGGTCCTCCAGATTGACTCCGGTATTTTCAAATCGCCGGGCGATGAATACCACCAGCCGAAGATTATGCTCAATCAGCAGCTGCTTTGCCTCCTCATTTCCCTGCTCCAGCCTTTCCAGGGCAGACATCTCTTCCTGTCCCCGCAAGGGGGGCGGAAGAATATCGCTTCCACCTATGTAAAATATGGACTCCGTCCGAGTGATTTTCAACCGTGCAAGCCATTTCTCCCAAAATTTCATACCCCAACTCCTCCTGTCAGCGCCTGATACTTACCCGTGCTCTCCAATTTTTGTGGCGCAAATGCCACCAAATTTCCTGCCTGCTTTTTCCCGATATACACACTGTCCATACGCAATCCCAACAGCATACCCCCGGGCTGTCCCACTGTGCGGTACGGTATCAGCCGAAGTTTAAATTCCGGGTAAGCCTCCACCGCTGAAACAGGGCTCAGAAGCGCATCCTTGGGAATCCCCAGAAGCTCTGCTCCAATCTCTCCATCCACTACTGTAACCGATTCACCGGATATGGGGTCTTTCAACAAATTCCCAGTATCCAAAAGCGCCCTCAATACCCTCCGTTTTCCCCGGAAAACCAGTATAATATCCTCCGTAACATGATTGGGTATACTTCCATGAAACCCAACAAGACACAACAGCGTAATTCCCGCCGCGCTGCCAACGATACCCCAGAAGCCATTGCTGTTCATAACCAGCGCAATACCGCCCAGGGACATGCTCAGCAGGCAGAACACTGCGCTGCGGCGCAGTGCGCTTCTTTTGAGTCCAAAGGCAACGATGCACATTCCTGCCAGAGAAACAATGCGCCACAAGCCGTTGGCAAGGAAAGAAAAGCCGGGCATCAGGCACCCACCTGCGTACACCGCTCCCAAAAGCGCCGCAATCACGGCATTCAGCGCACTGGTTCGAAAACCGCACAATCGGTTGGCAGCAATCAGCAGCAGAAAATCCACCAGAAAATTCAGCACCATTACCAAATCCAGATACACCGTCATCAGCTCACCCCCTTGTCTGCATTATACCTGTCTGTCAGGCAGAAGTCGGTCGCAAGCAAGCCGCTGCTTACCTACAAAAACCACCCCAGTTGCGCCCTGTTTTGCCTCACGACAACGAAACCTATAAAAAAGCGGCAGTTGATTTTCTCAACTGCCGTTTCATTCTGTCGGTATTTCCTCCGGTTTCATCACGGAGCGGATATTTTTTTCCGCCTTAAACCGCTGAACCATAATTTCATGTCCACACCCCATACATCGCAGGCGAAAGTCCGCGCCTGTTCGCAGAACCAGCCACTTCTTCTCCCCGCAGGGGTGTGGCTTTTTCATAATGAGCGTATCTCCAATTTTAATATCCATCGTCCACCTACCTCTTTATAGCGTCCCAATACTGTTTTGCCGCCTGTTCCAGTTTATTCTGGCCGTATTCATAGTATTGCGCGCCTACTAAATCGTCAGGCAGGTACTGCTGTTTTACCCAGTGATTGGGATAGCTGTGAGGGTATTGATAGCCTTGCTCCCGCTCCATGGTATAAGAATCCGCATGTACGTTCTGCAAGTGTCTGGGGAAGCCTCTGCCTTTGCCCTTCTGCACGTCAGCCAGGGCCGCATCCAAAGCCACATGACCTGTGTTGGACTTGGGGGAGGTAGCCATCATAACAGCCGCATCTCCCAAGGGGATTCTGGCCTCCGGCATGCCCAGCTTCAGCGCCATATCCACGCAGGCATTCACAATGGGCAAAATCTGGGGATGGGCAAGGCCCACATCCTCCGCGGCAATTACCATCAACCGGCGGCAGGCAGCCTGCATCTGTCCGGCCTCCAGAAGACGCGCCAAATAATGGCAGGCAGCATCGGGGTCAGAACCGCGAATGGACTTTTGCAGGGCAGAAAGCAGGTCGTAGAAGTTGTCCCCGTCCTTGTCTGCCCGCAGAGAGCTTTTCTGGGAAACCGCCTTGGCGTCATCCAGAGTAATGGGCAGTACCCCATCCTTGGGCTGACCGGCAGAGAACAGAACCTCAACAGCGTTCATCGCCTTGCGCAGGTCGCCGCCGCAGGAGCCTGCGATGTAGGAAAGCGCACCCTCTTCCGCTTGGGCAGTTAAACCGGTGCGACGCTCCAGAAAAGTTACCCCGCGCTGGATTGCCTGGAGCGCAGCGTCTCTGGAAATCTGCTTAAATTCAAAAACAGTTGACCGGCTCAAAATGGCATTGAACACATAAAAATAGGGATTTTCCGTGGTAGAGGCAATTAATGTAATTTTCCCGTTTTCAATATGCTCCAGCAGGCTTTGCTGCTGCTTTTTATTGAAAGACTGAATCTCATCCAGATACAGCAGCACTCCGTTAGGCGCCATAAAGGTATCCAGTTGGGACACAATTTCCTTAATATCCGCCGTGGAAGCGGTGGTAGCATTCAGCTTATACAGGGTACGGTTGGTCTGCTTGGCAATGATATTGGCAACCGTAGTTTTGCCTGTTCCGCTGGGGCCATAAAATATCATGTTGGGAATATTTCCTGAATCAATCAGTCGGCGCAACACAGCGCCCTGCCCCAGAATATGCTCCTGACCGTATACTTCATCCAGAGTTTCCGGACGCAGCAGGTCTGCAAGAGGCTGATACATAAGCATCCCCCTTTGGGTAAAATTTCATTAAAACGTACAAACGTCCTGCTGGGCAGGCTCCGCCTTTTCCACAGAAACCGCCATCAGCACAGGGCCGATTTCCCCTTGATATAAAGGGTGCTTTTCTGCGGAAATAGTGGCTTCCACCGTTACCCAGGAACGGGTTTCCAGCGTGTCAGCCTTTTCATAGATACAGGGCACGCCGCAAAACTGAATGTCATCGGCGCAGCAGGTCATTACAAATCGCCCCGGGGCAAACATGCCCTGTTTTGCTCTGCGCAGAAGCGCCACCTGACCCTTAAACCGGACAGTCTTTCCCTGATACTTTTCCGGTTCTTCTGTAACATCCCGGTACCACAGGGCGTAGTCCTCGTCTTTTATGCAAATCACCGGCGCGTTAATATCAAAGGGCAGCGGGTCAATCACGTCATCAAAAGCGGTAGAACCGTCGGTATAATCGTAAAGAATATCAATTCTGCGATTGGCAGCCCGGACAATTTTATGATAGGGCATGGTGTCTGCGCCGGGTTTCAAGCGATTAAATACCACCATCTGGGCGCCAACCAGCTTGTCCATCACCAGATTACGCATATTAGAATTGTAGGCAAGGAAGGTCTCGCTGTCGGCAAACATGACCTCCTGGGCTACAACCCAGTTTTCGGGAAAACGGGTATACAGGTCGCCTACAAGCTGCATTCCGTTCAGCTCCGCAACCACCCGCTGGGCTTTGTGCTTCTTCGCCAGCGCCTGCAATTCCTTGGTGCTTACCGTCTGCTGGTCAAGCACCTCCAAAAAGACGTTCTGATGGGGATATGCAGAAAAATCGTATTCCTCCTCCCCTTCTTCAAACACCAGCAGCAAGGTATTCTCACCGGCATTGAAGCGAGGGTCCTCCAGGGTTTCCTGAATAAATTTCGTTTTTCCGGAATCCAAAAAGCCTGTGAAGGCATATACGGGAATTTGCACCATGGTTATACCCCAAACAGTTCTGCCACAGCCTTGCTCTCCAGCTGGGCGCCGATGACACAAAGCTTGCCGATAATACCGGGCGCGCCGGTGCGAATATCCTGCTCGCCAGGAACATAGTCGAAGTGAATCCAGCTGCCGTCCGCTCCTGCTACAATACCCTTGGCCCGCAAAACAGCGCCATAATTACCGGAGTCCAGCATTGTAAGGGCTTGGGCGATGGCCTCTTTGGTAAACTTCTTGGCGGTTTCAAAGCCGCAGGAGGTAAACACCTCGTCAGCATGGTGGTGATGTTCGTGGTGAGGATGACCATGGTCGTGATGTCCGCAGCAGCAGCCGTGGTCGTGGTCGTGATGGTGATGATGCTCATGCTCATGGTGGCCATTGCAGCAATGATGCTCCTGCTCGTGATGATGCTCATGCTCATGATGGCCGTGGCAGCAGTGATGCTCCTGCTCGTGATGATGATTTCCACAGCAGCACCCATCCTCACCGTGATGATGGTGGTGATGGTGTTCTTCTTCCATTTCCCGTAAGGTTGCAACCACACTGTCCTGCCCTGCCATAGCCTGCAAAATCTGCTCACCGGTAAGCTGATTCCAGGGTGTGGTAACCAGCGCAGCGGTTGCATTGTGCTGACGGAGCAGCGAAACGGCAGAATCCAGCTTCTCCTGGGAAATGGCATCGGTGCGGGAGAGAATAATCGTTCCGGCAGTTTCTACCTGATTATTGTAGAACTCCCCAAAGTTTTTCATATAAACCTTGACTTTACCTGCATCAACCACAGCAACGGTATTGCCCAACACCACGGTATCCGAGGTAACCTTTTCAACGGCGGCAATCACATCGGACAGCTTGCCAACCCCGGAGGGTTCAATCACAATTCTGTCGGGATTATACTGGGCAATCACCTGCTCCAGAGCCTTGCCGAAGTCTCCCACAAGGCTGCAGCAGATACACCCGGAATTCATCTCTGTAATGTTTATGCCTGCATCCTGCAAAAAACCGCCGTCAATGCCGATTTCTCCAAATTCATTTTCAATCAGCACCAGCTGTTCGCCCTTGTAGGCCTCTTGAATCATCTTCTTAATCAGCGTGGTTTTTCCTGCGCCAAGAAAACCGGAATAAATATCAATCTTTGTCATACGATACACCCTCTGTAATTTCAAAATCGGTACTGTAAAATGCACCCAGTTGAGGGTATTATACCACAATGCCGCAAAAAAAGCTATCCGTTTACAAACTTTTATTTGAAATTCATTGCGC
>JAZOQT010000036.1:0-5186 GCA_045656245.1 Faecousia sp. | reverse complement strand
CATTTTTGCGCCACCTCCTCAAATTGGAATTTTTTCATTTGACACTTTGCCACTAAATTAGCTCTCCCTCTTTCCTTTACTGATGAAATGGAGAAGTGCAGAGTAAATCAGGACAAAAAGGACAGAGGAAATTATCATTTTACCAATATGTTCACTTTCACCGAATATCCAATTGAACATCAATGAAACGGCAAAATGAACTATGAACATAAGTACAAAATATAAGATTTTCTTCATCGTGATGCCTCCTTAAATTTAAGTGCGTAAACAGTTTGTCGAATTCAAGTTTTGTGAACTGTTCGACATATTGGAATTTGCCGAATTCATATCTAGCACCTATCAGCTATTATCTTTATCGTGACCAGTAATTTTCCTAAGTTTTGGCGCAATGAAGTACAATAAGAACATGGCAATAGAATAGCCCACCGTTGAACATGATACTGTGAAAATATCTACATATCCTTTGTGTGCCAAAGATAATAATGAATAGATTGCACCAAATAATACTAAAGATAACAAATATTTAACTATTTTGTTTTTCAGAAATTCTCTCATAATCTTATATCCTTTCCAAATTGGAATTTATTTACTTCCTTTTCTTACTTATGATGATTGCACCAGCCAAGAGGAGCCAAACAACAAATCCAACTTTATAGCCAATATTCCAAATGTTCTCATACCCTATATCAAAAATCAAGTCCAATACTTTCATAACTGCGGTTGAACACAATACCATAGCTACCAGAAACAATATGTATAGTATAATAGTTTTCAAAAACTTCATGCTAATGCTCCTTCGTCAAATTGGAATTTTGCTTATTGCTTAGGTTTGTTGATTCTTTTTCCTATCCTTCCGCCAAAATATGCACACAACAAAATAGCAAAGCCCGAAAAGGGACTTTTGGTAAAGTAGACGCATACTCCTGCTACAATTACGCCCAAAAGAAGACCAGTTGCATATCCAACGCCTTCATAATTTTTCATTTTGCGCCCTCCATCAAATTATAGTTTGATTATTTGCTACTCTTTGATGAATTATATAAACTTCCGAACGCTACAGACATTGCCGCGCAACAAATTGACATGCCTGCATTATTCATCTTGCCGATAAACAATAGTATTCCACCTACAAAAGTTAATATCATAAATATAATTTGAAACGATAACCAAACTTTTGATTTCATACTCAGTTTTTTCATAATAATCTTACCTCCAAATTCAAGTTTGTCTAACTGAATTATACTCCCACACCACACAGAAATCAAGATTTGCTCATAAATTACCGCTACCCGCCCATAGCCGTAAATTCGACTATGATACAGGTAGCGGAATTTTTATGCTCATATCGTCGGGTATTTGTTCCGCTGCTTAAAAGCCGTTTTTTCGTCATCTACTATAGATGCGTAACTCTTGCCGATGAGAAAGCCTCCCTTGTGCGTTGCAAATGGTGGCGGAGTATGCTATAATACCCCCAACGAAAGCGAGGAATTGGAATGATTAAAATACTATTCGTATGCCACGGCAATATCTGCCGCAGCCCTATGGCGGAATTTGTGCTGAAGGATTTGGCGGCCAAGGCCGGTAGAAGCCGGGATTTTGAGATTGCATCGGCGGCTGTCAGCCGGGAGGAGTTGGGCAACCCCATCTACCCTCCTGCCCAGCGGGAGCTGCGCAAGCACGGCGTTGCCTTTGACCACCGGGGCGCGCGGCAAATTACCGCGGCAGACTTAACCCATTACGACAAAATCTACTACATGGACGCCTCCAACGCCCGATACCTGGAGCGTATGTTCGGAAGCGCCGCCGCCAAGTGCCGGCCTCTGCTCCCCTATGATGTAGCCGACCCCTGGTATTCCGGTGATTTCTCCCGGACGTGGGAGGATATTATGGCTGGCTGCACCCGGATTTTGGAGGAATGCACATGCTGAATCAGGAACGTTTTGAGCAGGAATTAAGCCAGCTGCCCCTGTACGCCTATCATTTCTTCTCCCCGGGAGATTTGGAATTTTCCCAGCGGATTCGTTGGATTTGTGAGCACGAATGTCCCATGTACGGCAAAACCTGGGCCTGTCCTCCGGGGGTCGGCTCTGTGGAGGATTGTCAAAGAAAGTGCGAGGCTTACCAAAGCTGTCTGATGATTGCCACCATCACCGAGGTTTCCGATATCGCGGACATTCACGCCACCCTGGCTACCCGGCCGGAGCATGAGACAATTACCAATCAGGTGCGGGACTTGCTGCGGGAACAGGGCGTGCAGCCCTACGTTCTGTCCACGGAGGCCTGCGCCCTGTGTCAGCGGTGCGCCATTGCCGACGGAATGCCCTGCCGCTTCCCGGGGAAAATGCACCCCTGTGTGGAAAGCCACGGCATAAACGTTCTGCCCCTTTTGGAAAGCCTGGGTCTGTCCTTCCAATACGGAGAAAACGTGGTAACCTGGATTTCTCTGCTGTTTTTTAATCCATAAGACCAGCCCCCTTCCCGGAGGAAGGGGGCGCTTTTTATCCCAGAGCCGCCGTTACCAGCAGCGGCAGATTATCCCGGTAGATTTCGTCAAATTGCTCCAGCGGCAAGGGGTTGATTCCCTCTCCCACCTCCACGGTGTACCCCGGGCGGCGGAAATACTGGATAAACCAGTCCTTATAGCCGGCAAAGGAGGATTCATAGGGGGTGTCGTCCAGGGTGTAGCCGCTAACCTGGGCCAGCCGCTGTCCCAGCTCCTCCGCCCCAGGCACTTCGATGCCCCCGAACTGCCAGTAAATCACCTTGCCCTGGGTATGGTAGGCCAGCACCAGGTCCGGGTCCACCGCCTCCGTATACCCTGCCAGAATCCGGCTCTCCAGCTGGCTCAATGGCGCTCTTCCCACAAAATCCCGGGGGCCGGGACGGGTATAGCCCTGGGAGAATTTGATTTCCCGGGCCTGCAGCCAGCCGGCGGGGTACTGCAAATTCAAATCCACTCCCAGAAGATTGGCCTTCCACCCGTCGGGGAAGGGTATGTTGGGATAATTCTCCGACAGGGCCGCTGCAGCTTCATAGGGAAGCTGTCCCGGCTGTAACGCCCCTGTTACCAGATCCACCCCATCGGGGTTTACCATGGGCACGGTATAGATTGTGGCGCTTTGGGCCAGCATTTGGGCGTCTACCCCGGCAATGCGCCCTCCGGTTTCCAGCGCCCGGGCAAAATCCTCCACGAATTTCAAAAGCACCGGGGCGGTTATCCACTCATTGGCATGGTGGGCGGCGGAATACAGCACCTTTCTAGGCCCGTTGCCGATTACCAGCGTGCGAATGGGACGGCCGAAGGCCGACTGTCCCAAAAGCTCTGACCGGCAGCTGGGGTATGCCGCAGTCAGGGCCTGTATGGTTTCATCGCAAAGCCGGGATGTCTGGGGTACGTCTGTTTGCACAATGGGCATAAAAATCACCTCTTGGCAGTATATTCCTCCGCCCCATGTCCCGTGCAGGCAATTATTTTTCCCGCAGGAAGGAAACCCTTTTCCTTTGGTGATATTGACAGGCGAGGAAAAAAATGCTACACTATTTCGGTAAGAAAATACGGAATTAACGTACATAAGGAGACTTTGACTATGGATATGACATTAGAATCCTGCCGCACCTTTGTTGAGGTTCTGGCCTCCAACGCTCCCGCCCCCGGCGGCGGCGGCGCAGCCGCTTTGGTCGGCGCCATCGGCACAGCCCTGGGCAACATGGTTGGCTCCCTTACCGTGGGCAAGAAAAAATATGCCGAGGTAGAGGAAGAAATCATCGCCCTGAAGGCAAAGTGCGATGCCCTGCAGACAGAGCTTCTCAACCAGGTAGAGGCAGACGATAAGGGCTTCGTGCCTCTGGCAAAGGCCTACGGAATCCCCAAGGATGACCCCAACCGGGACGCCGTTCTGGAGGAGGCCACCGTTATTGCCTGCGCCGTTCCCATGCACATCATGGAGCTGTGCTGCCAGGCCATTGATTACATCAAGGTGTTTGCCGACAAGGGCAGCCGTCTGGCGGTTTCCGATGCCGGCTGTGGCGCTGTATGCTGCAAGGCTGCCCTGCAGGCCGCTTCCCTCAACGTGTTCATCAACACCAAGAGCCTGAAAAACCGGGAGGTCGCCGAGCAGATGAACGCCAAGGCCAACGGTATGCTCAACAAGTACTGCGCCCTGGCAGACGAGATTTTCAACACTGTAAAGGCCGGCTTCGGCCAGTAATTTCCGATTATCAAATCAAAAGGAGACATACATACTATGGCTAAATTACTGTTGGGCAAGGAAGTTAACGAAGCTTTGGTTGCTTCCCTGCAAACCCGTACTGCCGCTCTGAAAGAAAAGGGCATTACCCCCACCTTGGGTATCATCCGTCTGGGTGAGAACCCCTCCGACCTGTCCTACGAGAAGGGCGCTACCAAGCGCGCTGAGGAAGTGGGCGTTGCCGTTAAGAACTACATTCTGCCCGAGACCGCTACCAAGGAAGATGTGCTGAAGGTCATCGACGAGGTCAATGCAGACGCATCTGTTCACGGCGTGCTGATGTTCCGTCCCCTGCCCAAGCACCTGAAGGCAGATCAGGACGAGATCTGCAACCGTCTGGCTCCCTGCAAGGACGTAGACTCCATGACCCATATGTCCAACGCCGGCGTGTTTGAAGGCCAGGACCTGGGCTATGCCCCCTGCACCCCCGCCGCATGTATGGAAATTCTGGATCACTACGGCATTGACTGCAAGGGAAAGAACGCGGTGGTCATCGGACGCAGCCTGGTGGTTGGCAAGCCCGCAGCCATGATGCTCATGGGCAAGAACGCTACCGTTACCGTCTGCCACACCCGCACCGTGAACACCGCCGAGATTTGCAAGGGCGCGGACATCATCATATCCGCAGCCGGCGTGCTGAACAGCCTGACCAAGGACTTTGTCCGCCAGGGTCAGATTGTCATCGACGTTTCCATGAACTGGAACCCCGAGAAGGTAACCTCCAAGGGCAAGGGCGGTATGTCCGGCGACGCCATCTTCGACGAGGTGGAGCCCATTGTTGAGGCCATTACCCCCGTTCCCGGCGGCGTAGGCGCTGTTACCACCTCCGTGCTGATGAAGCACGTGGTCGAGGCCGCAGAAAAGCTGTAAGGGATTGACATCGCCGCAGCTTTCCCCTATAATACCTACATCGGCTGCATAACTGACGGAACGCGGAGC
>JAZOQT010000035.1:0-34990 GCA_045656245.1 Faecousia sp. | reverse complement strand
CCGCTGAAATTATGATATCGAAGTTGGAGAAAGTCCAATCTTCACCGCATACATTGTAACATAAAATAAAACCGCTGTCTACTGATTTTGTGTGTATTTCCGTACATTTTTAAGGCAGAAATTTACAAAAAAGCCTTATTGACAAAAAGAACAGAAAAACACACCTCCTGAGAGGAGCTGTTGATAGAAAAAAGGCAATAAAAAACCCTCCCGTGTGGGAGGGTTTTTGTAAGTTAGCGAACAAACTCGATGACCACGCGGCGGTTGGGTTCTGTGCCGGTGGAGTGGGTGGTGATGTTCTCCATGTCCTGCAGAGCGGAGTGGATCACATGACGCTCGTAAGCGTTCATGGGTTCCAAAGTGGTGCGGCGGCGAGCCTTCAAAACCTGCTGTGCCTTCTTGCGGGCATAACGGGTGAGGCTGTCCTCCCGCTTGGCGCGGTAATCCTCTGCGTCTACATTGATGCGGATATGGCCTTCAACACCACGGTTGATGGTGTAGTTGCTCAGGTGTTGCAGCGCGTCCAGGGTGTCTCCCCGGCGGCCAATCAGATAACCCAAATCGCTGCCGGTGAAATCCACCTTATAGTTGTTGCCTTCTTCCTTCCATGCGTGGGGAACGGCCTGACTGCCCATGTGTTCCAGCAGACCCTTCAGGAAGATTTCAATTTTCTCCTCCACACTGCCGGGCTGGGCAGGGGCATATTCCTTGGGAGCGGCGGGCTGCTTGGGGGCAGCGGGCTTCTTTTCCTGCTTGGGAGCAACGGCCTTGGGCTCTGCCTTTACCGGCTCCGGCTTTGCTTCCGGAGCAGCCTCCTTGGGGGCGGCCTTGGGCTTGCTGCGGGAAGCGGAAGACAGGGCTACCTTCGGGGCGGGGTCCGGGGCTTCGTAGGTTACCTCAACCTTGGCAGGCTGGGAGCCCAGACCCAGAAAGCCGGACTTTGCCTGGCTGATGACCTGGACGGAAACACTGTCCCGGTCCAGACCCAGCTGGGTCAAAGCGGCCTCAATGGCAAGGTCAATGGTCTTGCCGGTGGTTACAATGGTCTTTTCCATGCATTATTCCTCCGTAGCGTTGCCGCTGTAACGGTTGGGATCATAGGCCCGGCCCTTGCAGTAGGGGCGGTCGGAGATGCCGGAAAGGGCTTCCGATTCCTTCTTTTCCTCGTTGACGATGCCCTTCATGGCATCGTACTCCCGCTTGGCGGCTTTTTTGGCGGCTTCCTCCGCCTGCTGTTGCTGCTTTTGCAGCTTCTTCTTGCTGGTGTTTTCTGTGATGCCGTCGGGGTTCGCGGCGCGGCGTTCTGCCCGCAGGCGCTCTTTTTCTGCCTCAATGGCTTCTGCTTCCAAATGCTTTTTCAGGCGGATTGCGTCCTCGGCGTCATAAATCTTGCGGTAATGGTTGGTCAGCACCTGATTTTCCACCATGGCGACTACGCCGCCGATGAACCAGTAAAGGGACAGGGCGGCAGGTACGGTAAAGCCGATCCACAAAGACATCAGGGGCATCATCCACATCATCATCTTGCTGGACTGATTGGCTTGGGATTTTTTGGCGGTTTCCTTGTCCTGCAGGCCGTTCTCGTCGGTGATGACGCTGTCGTTGGCCTTTTGGCTCAGGAACATGCTGAGCACCTGGCTGCCGGCGGAGAACACGGGAATGAGGAATGCGCCGATGTGATCCCAGTTCCACACCCAGCTTTCGCCGAAGATGTTGAACACAGGCTGCTGGCCCAGGTCAATTCCCAGGAAGCTGAAATTCAGACCTTCCAGAGTCAGAGGATTGGAGATGGCAATGCCGGCCTCCTGAATGGCGCCGATAAAATCGGGAATGTGCCGGGCGGCAACCAGCTGGTCGTAGAAATTGTTGGCAGTGAACAGATGGGGGGCCTGTCCCTTGATGACGTCAACGATGGCATTGACGGTATCCGGGGTTTCGTGGAGCATATACACCATAGGCTGACGGATTACCTGATAAAGGGGAATCAAAATCAGCAGGGGAATCAAGCTCCACAGACAGCCGCCGCAACCCATGGAAGCGCCCTCTTCTTTTTGCAGCTGGGCGATGGCTTCCTGTTGCTTTTTCTGGTCGTGTTCGTACTTTTTCTGGATTTCCTGAATCCGGGGCTGCAGACGGGACATCTTCATCATGCTCTTTTTGGACTTTGCTGTAACGGGCAGCAGCACCAGCCGAACGATGATGGCGAAGAGAATCAGTGCCACACCGTAGTTGGCGGTGAACTGATAAAGCCAGTCCAGCAGATAGCCAAAGGGAACGGTGATGATGTCCTGAATGTTAAAGGCTAAAAACATACACATTTCTCCTTGTTACGGAACGGGGTCGTAGTAATCCCCCTTATAAAAGGGGTTGCAGCGAAGCAGGCGCTTCAGCGCCAGAGCGCCGCCTTTCAGCGCCCCGTATTTTTGAATGGCTTCGTAAGCATAGGCGGAGCAGGTGGGCATAAATCGGCAGGAGGGGGGCGTGTTGGGAGAGATTTTGGTCCGGTAAAAGGAAATCAAAGACAGAAGCAGCCGTTTCACAGGGCGTTCTCCTTCAAGATTCCCGCCCGCTGCGCCAGCTGAAGATAGGCATCGGTCAGATTTGCAAAGCCGGAATATACGGCCTTGGTGCGGGCGACCACTACAATATCCCAGCCCGGGGCGAACAGCGCCTCGTTCAGACGGTAGACTTCCCGCAGACGGCGGCGCAGGCGGTTACGCACATGGGCCTTCCCCAGCTTTTTGCTGACGGTGATGCCGACGCGGTTGCGCTCTGTCCGGTTAGGTCGGGCATATAGCACCAAAAGGCCGTTTGCCTGACCGCTGGTGCGGTACAGCCGCTGGAATATGTGGTTCAGTTTGAGAGAACCGGAAAATTTCATACAACTTCTCCACGCCAAAATCAAAAACCCCATATAAACTGGGAGCGGGGCGAATCATCCTTCGCCCCGCTTATAGCTCCCTTTTCGCATTGAGCGATTATCCTGCTATTGGTAGCCCAGTCATGCCAATCAGGCAGACAGAACCTTGCGGCCCTTTGCACGGCGGCGGGCAAGAACCTTGCGGCCGTTGGAAGTAGCCATTCTCTGGCGGAAACCGTGAACCTTGGAACGGTGGCGTTTGCTGGGCTGATAGGTACGCTTCATTTCGGATACACCTCCTCGAAAATCAATATGCTCGACAGCTGCGAAAGCAGCCGCAGCGGAACATGGTTAAGACCATAATTGGTCATGCTAGGGTATTATAGCCGAAAAATGCAATCAGGTCAACACTTTTTTTCAAAATTTGGGGGATTTTACGGCGATTGGCGGATAAAACAATCCAAAACGCAGCCCTCCTGGACCGGCGGCGCACTGTGGAAAGCTCCGGGAGGGGCAATTTTCGGGGCTGTTCGACGGAACAAAACACAGGTTGACATAAGCTGTTAAAAAAGGAATTATGGACCGGGGAAGTAAACATAAGTTTTCCACACTGTCCACAGGTTTTTCCACAGATAAGAAGGGAAAAACCCCGATAAATCTGGGATTTATCGGGGATCAGGCTTTTTTAGTTGTCCGGAAACGGAAACCGGAAAAATGTCCTTTCGGTTTACAGAACACCGGTCAAAACAGCATTCGTACAGAGAAAACCCGACTGTGGCCGGCAGCCTGATTTTCCCCCTCCCGAAGGGCGTCTACCCCCAGAGAAGGGCCGTCGGAAAGGGCAAAATACAGGGAAAGCTTCTCCCCCTCCCGGGCCTCCGACAGGTAGCAGACAGACAGCTCCCTCACCGGGTGGTCTTTGTGGAAGGCGCTGGGCAGCAGGTCGCAAACCCAGTCAAGATAAACGCAGTTGTTCACATGGCCGTTTTTGTCCAAATCCCCAAAGGCCACCTCCCGCCGGCGGCTGGAAGTGCCCTGCATCAGGGCCATGGAGCTGGGGACGGACAGCTCGCTGCCCCGGAGCAAGCCCTGCACGTCCACGCCGCTTTTTCCCGGCAGAACCATACTGCGGCTTTCCTTATCCATCAGCACCCACAGGCTGATGGCGCGAAACAGCTCGTTGCCGTTTTCGTCCCAGGCCACTGTGGAGCGGGGGTAGGCGCTGCGGGTGGTGGGCATGGGCCAGGTTTCCACGGAAATGGTTTCTCCTGCCCTGGGGCAGCGGGTAATCTGCACCCGATGACGCAGTACCGCCCAGAACAGCCCCTTGCTGTCCATAAATTCCTGTGTCAGAGAAAGGTGCTGGCAGTGGTGGCTGGCGGTGTCCTGGGCGAAGAACAGAATCCGGGAGGGTTTCAGCCGTCCATAGCGGTCCACATCACATTCCCGTATCCGGTAGCTCTGGCGGAAGATCGGTTCCATAAAAAGGCCTCCTTAATGCCGGGCTTCGCCCAGTGTCAGCTTCACGCTGTACTGGTTGCCGCTGCGGTAGATAATCAAATCAAGGGAATCGCCTACCTGGTAGGAATACAGCGCGGAATCCAGCTCCTGGGAGGAGGTAATTCGTGTGCTGTCCACCTGCAAAATCACATCTCCCTGCTGCAGCCCGGCTTTTTCTGCCTGAGAGCCCCGGGAAACCTGGGTAACCAGCACACCGGAGGGCAGGTGATACCACCGCTGCTCCAGGGCAGACAGCGTGTCGTATGCAAAGTCCCAGGCAGGCCGCCCGGAAACATAGCCCTGTTGCATCAGCTGGTCTACCACTTCTTTGACGGTGGTGCTGGGAATGGCAAAACCCAGACCCTCTACGCCGGCGGAGTCGGTAAAGGCGCCGATTTTCATGGTGTTGATGCCCACCACCTGTCCGTAGCAGTTCAGCAGAGGGCCGCCGGAATTGCCGGAGTTCAGCGCAGCGTTGGTCTGTATCAGGGTCATGGTGCGGCCGTTGGTGGTAACGTCCCGGTTGATGGCGGAGACAATGCCGTCGGTCATAGTTCCCCGGAACTCCACGCCCAGGGGGTCGCCGATGGCAGCCACCGCATCTCCCACAAGCAGAGAGTCAGAATCTCCAAATTCCGCCGGAATCAGGTCTGTGGCCTCCACATACAGCACCGCCAAATCCGACACAGCATCGGCGCCAACCACGGTAGAGGGCAGAGTCCGTCCGTCGGTAAACAGCACCGAAATGGAGGAAGCCCCGTCTATCACGTGGCAGTTGGTAACGATATAGCCGTCTTTAGACAGCACCACACCGGTGCCGGTGCCGGTATCACAACACACGGAAACCACCGAGGGAATCGCCTTGGCATAAATTTCCTGGTAGGAAAGTCCACCCTGCTGGGGGATATTATCCTGGGGGGCGGGCTGCTTGTTCAGCTCCACGGTCAGGTCCGTATCTGCCGGGGTAAATTCCGTGGCGCCGTCGGACGGCTGGGCGGTATCCTGCGAGGATGTTTCAAAAAATGCCATATTGGAGTCATCGTTTCCGGCTTCCAGCTGGCGGGTCAGCCTGATGTTCATAATGCCCAAAACGCTGGCAATGCCGCCTAAAAATACCGCAGCAATCAGCAGCAGGGCAATGAGCCCGCTGCGGTTTTTCGGGGGCTTGGTAGAGCCGTTTTTGTAAGAATCTTGGTCATAGGGTTGGTTCATAACAGCACCTCACTGGGGGATTTTATGCGCGCAGTCAGTTCACCAAAGGCATGGTGAAGGTAAAGGAGGTTTTTCCCTCCCGGCTGGTAACGGAAATGTTTTCGCCGTGGCTGCACACCAGCGTCTTTACGATGTACAGGCCCAGTCCCCAGCTGTCCCGGTTCTGACTGCGGCTTTTGTCGATTTTGTGGAATCGGTCAAATACCAGAGGAAGCTCCTCCGGGGGTATGGTTTCTCCGTCGTTGGCAACGGAAATATAGGCCTTATCCGTGCCCTCCCGGATTTCCAGGGAAAGAACCCCGCCGGCGGGGCAGAATTTTACTGCATTGTCCAAAAGGTTGTACAGCACCTGGGTAACATAGTCTTGATTTGCATGGGTGTAAACCGGATGCTCCGGCATATGCACCGCCACCTCCAGGGCCTTGGCGGTGATTTTCTGCTCGAAGGAAATCAGCACCTGGCCGGCGCATTCTCCCAAATCAAAGCGGGTTTTCTGCTCATCGGGGATTTGGCGGTGCTCCTGCATACGGGAAATATCCAGCATGCTCCGTACCAGCCGATTCAGCCGCTTGGTCTCCTGGGATACCAGCTGCAGGTAGTGGGTTTGTCTTTCCGGGGGAATGGTGCCGTCCAGAATGCCGTCTATATAGCCGCCGATGGAGGTCATGGGGGTTTTCAGCTCGTGGGAAACGTTGGCGACAAATTCCTGCCGCTGATACTCGCTTTTTTCCAGGGAGGAGGCCATGTTGTTAAAGGACAGGGCCAGCTCCTGAATTTCTGTGGGATAGTTGTCAGAGGTATCCACCCGGGCGGTAAATTCCCCGTGGCCGAAGGCGTTGGCGGCCCGGGCCATCTGTTGCAGGGGCTGGCTCTGCTTACGGGTTACCACCACCATCAGCAAGGTGGAAATAAAAATGACCAGCACCGATACCCACAAAAAGATTTTGGAAATCTGGTCAATTACCGCGGTGGTTTCGGCAGTGGGGGTGGAAACAATCACCACCGCCAAATGCGCCCCGGTGGCGTCGGCAAACACAGGCTGCGCAACAATGTAGCGGTTTTCCTCGTATAAATTCTGAATTTTTCCCGTGTAGGTGTTGCCGCCGTTTTGAAAAGTACTGCGCAGATAGGCTTTGTCCAGCATCAGGCCCTGGTGGGAGCAGCCGTAAGGAGAACGGGAACAGAGCAAAAGCTGCCCGTTGGCATCGCAAATCAGGGCATCTGCCCCGGAAACGGAGCAGGCCACGCTTAAAGACAGGGTAAAGTCTGACATAGAGACGTTGCCCCCCTCGTGGGCGGCCTGCACCAGGGTTGCAATTACCTGGGCGTTGGAACGCAGCTCGCCCATAACGTTTTTCACCAGATACCGTTTTGCCAGAAGCTGAAAGGAAGCGCCGATGGCCAGAAACGCCACCAGCAGCAAAATCACGATAGTGGAGAAGGTGCGACCGAAGGTGCTCTTCATCCGCTAATCACCTCGAATTTATAGCCCACGCCCCATACGGTTTTCAGACTCCAGCTTTCACTGACGCCCTCCAGCTTTTCCCGAAGCCGCTTTACGTGGACATCTACAGTGCGACTGTCGCCGAAATAGTCAAAGCCCCAGACCTCGTCCAGAAGCTGATTGCGGGTATACACCCGGTTGGGGGAGGAGGCCAGATAGAAAAGCAGCTCCATTTCCTTGGGGGGAGCGTCCACCTTCCTGCCGTCAATCAGCAGCTCGAAGGCGTCCATGTCAATCACCAACCGGTCAAACATCAGTCGGCGGGACGAAGCCTCGGGCGCGGCGGCGCTGCTGCGGCGAAGCACAGCCTCGATACGGGCAAGCACCTCTTTCATTTCAAAGGGCTTGGTAATATAGTCGTCCGCCCCGGATTTCAGGCCGGCAACCTTGTCGTCCAGCTCGCTTTTGGCGGTGAGCATGATAATGGGTGTCTGAGACTCTGCGCGAATGGACTTGCACACACCCCACCCGTCCATCACCGGCATCATCACGTCCAGAAGCACCAAATCCGGCTTGATGGCGCGGAATTTGGCCAGACCCTGCCCTCCGTCAAAGGCGGTGGCAACGGCGTAGCCCTCTTTTTCCAGATACAGCTGCAGCAGCTCGGCGATGTTACGGTCATCTTCCACAATCAAAACAGAGATAGCCATGGTGGTACCCTCCAAATTTCGATAATTTCCTTTTTTATTATTATAGTACATTTTCTCCAATTATCATGAACATTTTTTTAAGAGTTCTCCCCTAAAATGTGAACAGGGAAGATTGACTTGTCATACATGACAGGGTGTGGTAGAATAAAATCGACAAAAGCGCCCTGGACACCCACAGGTGGCGGGCGAAAAATCTTCCGGAAAGGAAATTGTATATGATAGAGTTTTTGAAAGCGGTTTTGTTTGGCGTGGTAGAGGGTATTACCGAGTGGCTGCCGGTATCGTCTACGGGACATTTGATTTTGTTGGACGAATTTGTTACCCTGCAGGTTTCCGAAGCCTTCTACGAGATGTTCCAGGTGGTGATTCAGCTGGGAGCGATTCTGGCGGTGATTGCCCTGTTTTTCCACAAGCTCAATCCCTTCTCCCCCAAAAAGGACACCCTGCAAAAGAAAGAAACCTGGCAGCTGTGGCTGAAGGTGGTTGTGGCGGTGATTCCCTCGGCAGCTGTGGGCCTTCTGCTGGACGACTGGATGGACCAACACCTGTATAACTACGTGGTGGTGGCCATTATGCTCATTGTCTACGGTGTGGCATTTTTGTTTGTGGAAAAGTGGAACGAAAAGCGGCGCTTTTCCATTACCCATGTGGGACAGATTACATACAAAACCGCCGTGCTTATGGGCCTGTTCCAGTGTTTGAGCCTGATTCCCGGCACGTCCCGCAGCGGCGCGACCATTCTGGGCGCCATTATCCTGGGCGTCAGCCGGGGCGCCGGCGCGGAATTTTCTTTCTTTATGGCCATTCCCACCATGCTGGGCGCCAGCGCCTTGAAGCTGCTGAAATTCCTGCTGGACGGGGTCAGCGCCACAGGCACGGAAATCATGGTGCTGGCTGTGGGCTGCATTGTGTCCTTTGCCGTCAGTCTTGTGGTGATTAAGGGGCTGATGGAATATGTGCGCAAGCACAGCTTCAGCGTATTCGGGGTGTACCGCATTGTATTGGGCGCAGCGGTGCTGCTGTACTTCCTGCTGCGGTAAGCGAAAAAATTAAAACCGGGGACAGCCGTAAGGCTGTCCCCGGTTTTTTAATAGGCAATGGTGGTCATCAAGGTCATTTCAGCCTGGGTAACGTCCATTCGGCTGTGCTGTACCACCACAGGCACACTGCTGTGAACCAGCAGGGCGTAGGGCACGTCCTTGGGAATGGGCTGACCCTGGGCGTTTTTGATTTTGTCCAGCCGCACATGGTTGGTTCTTCTTGCGCCGCAAACTGCGGTGAAGCCCAGCATAGGCTCTCTGTCCTCGAAATACACGTCAATGGTAATGGCTGCATCGGTGTCAGTGGTGTTCAGCACACAGACAGCCTCATGGCTGACGTAGTCGCCCTTGGCAGTGCTGCTCATAAAGCCGTCGCCGATGGCCCAAAGCTGTTTTCCCAGTTCCATAAAGATACCTCCTGATTTAATTGCATACCACAACGGTGGTGTTGGGGTCTTGTCCGTCGAATAGCTGGGTATTGGGCATTTCCTCGGTGGGGGTGAGGGTAACGTTCTTCAGGGTAACCGTCAGAGGCACCTTGTCGTTGGCCGTTACCATGGAGGGCTCTGCTACGCCGGAGAAGGTAACGTTCTCCAGGGTGAAATCGGACAGGTACGTACCGGTCTGCAGATGGTTAACGTCGGGGGTGTACTTCAAAAACCGGGTAACATTCTCAATCTTGCAGTTGCGGAACACCACATCGTGGAAGGGGACGGGGTTGGGATGATTGATGCTGGCGAAGTGAATGAAGGTGGCGATGATATTGTGCCGTCCCTCGGTGTGGGGCAGAGTGTTGGCTTTATCCCGCACCAAGTCGGTGTAGCGGTTTTGCACAATGGTCTTGCGGTGGGGATAAATGCCGGGGCCCCAAATGTGGCAATCCTCCACCAGGATATATTCGCCGCCGGCCCGGAAGGGATGGCAGGAGGTGTTGATGTCGCAGCGGCGGACGGTGAGATTTTTCATATTGATGCCGGCAACGCAGTCATCGCCGGTGTGGAACACGCAGTCCTCAATGAGAATATCCTCGCAGTGGTGCAGATGGATACCGTCGTGGCCGGCGATGCAGGTAACGTTTTTCATGGTTACGTTTTTGCACACGTCCAGCTGGTGGTGGAAGTTGCCGCAGTGCTGGATTTGGTAGCCCTCCAGGGTTACATTTTCCACGTTGGTAATCAAAATGCCGTGGGGGCCGCGGAAGCCTTCCTCGCCACCGGGGTCGCAGCAGTCGTTGCCGTCAATGCAGGAACCCTCTTCGCCGATGATTTTGATATTCTTACCACCGTAAACAGAAATCAGCGCCCGGCGATATTCTTTCCAGGGACGGTCCTTGTAGTGCTGGGGAATCATTTCCATATCGGTGCGCATTTCCATACCCTCGGGAATGGGGAACAGGGCGTAATCCTCGCAGATGTCCGAGCCCAGAATATAGGCTCCGGATTCCAGGTACAAGGTGGTGTCGGACCACATTTGCAGGCTCTTGGTAACGAATTTACCCTTGGGGAAAATCACCGTACCGCCGTTTTCCTTACACAGGTCAAATACTGCCTGCAGCTTTTCTGTCTGAAAGTCCTCGCAGTCAGGGGTAACGCCGTAGTCGGTTACTAAGAATTTGTTTTCCATGTCGTTCTCCTTATCTTAAGCGCCAGAACTGGCTACTCATCATGTAGTCAGATTCCAGCATATTTACCTGGGGATTTTCTGTGCGCTCCACATAGTCGGCAATGTCCGCAAACATCTGCATGAAAATGCTGTGGTTGCGCATGGTCAGGGCCTCCAAAACGAACTTTTCCCGGGCGCTCTCGCAGGTTTTCATCAGGCGCAGGCGGGCGTCCCGACGCTGCGCGGCAAGAGGCGCGATTTTCTTGCAATCGGCCGTCATGCCCCAGTCGTACATTTGGAGAATCGCCTGCCAATCCTGGCACATACACAGGTAATTTTCACAGGCGCAGGCAAATTCTTTTGCCATAATGCCGTCGCAGTCGGGCTCGCTTGCCAGACGGGTGAAAATGTCCATCGCCTGCTGGGCCATGGCTATGTTTTGGGCAAGCATACGCTCCACGCCCACCCGGTTTTCCAGAATCTTCTCGATACCCTCACCGGGGAAGGGGCGGGGATATTTCCGGTCGGCGTAGGGGTAGGAATAGGTGTAATATCCCAGCCGGTGGAGCATAAACAGGAAATTGTTTACAGCGTTGGAGGTGGGAATCGTGTTTTTGTCCGAAGATTGGCGGGTAATCTGCTCCATCAGATAGGTAGCATAGGCGGCCTCCTGGGCGTGGGGGCCAAAGCGCCGCAGGGCGTAGCGGGCGGTAACATCCTCCGGTGTTCCGGCCTGGTCGAAGCCCCAGGCGTAGTCAGCCAAGGCATCGTAGGCCCGGTCGTAGCTTCTGTCCCAGCTGGAGTAGGCAATTACGCCCTCGCCGCCGTCCCGGTGATTGTAGTGGGCCATATCCTGAATGTTAATCAGGGTGTGGGTAAGCAGACTCCAATGGTAGTAGCCGGTCATGGGCGCAGCAATCCGCCGCAGACCCAGCTCCGGACGCAAAGAGGTGAATCGCTTGGTTTCCGGGACATCGGTGTAGGCCCACCAGGTTACAATGATAACATCCTCAAGACCAGCGGCAAAAATGGCATCCCGCAGCATATCTGCGCAGTTCAGACCGAACACTTTGTCCGTGGACTGCAGCAGCATATCGTGGCAAATGGAAATGGTCTTCATGCCCTTGTTTTTCAGATGAGTAGCAAGGCGGATGACGTGGTCCACAAACAGCTCCTGCTTGGTCTTTTCGCGGCATTTTTCGCATTGGCACCAGGGATGGCAGATTTTTCGGGGGTCAGACATATCCTGACCGGTCTGGTCGTGAACCTCATCAAGGGTCAGACAAAAAGCGGTCAGACCGTTGGGAAGCAGATACTTGTCGATGATTTCATCGTAAAGGCCAAACAGGAATTCATAGGTTTTCTCGTTGGAGGTGCAGAAACCGGTTTTGGCAGGTGTGCCATCTTCTTCCTTGGCGGAGGTTTCCGGCAGCATTCTGGGCACCAGGGTGTTGTGTCCGTAGGAATTCCAGCCGGGAATGATGGAAATGCCCCGGGCCTTCGCATAGGAAACCAATTCGCCGAAGAAATCATCCCGGTAAATGGGGGGCAGAGTTTCATAGTCCACCCACTTTTCCTCTGTGGGAGAATAGTAACGCACCGTCATGGGCGTGTTCAGCTGGGGATACTTGGCAAGGGGCAGGTAGCAATACTCGCTGATGCGGCCGTCATACTGGATTTGCCAGCAGCCGTACAGTGTGATTCTCAGCGTATTCAGCTTTCGGTCCGCCAGGCTGTCCACCATGGCAAACCAGTCCTTCTTTTCCATTAGGTTGCTGCCGTAACGGCTTTCAATGGTAAGACCCCGCATGGGATTGTCCGGCCAGTCCAGCACCTGCAGGGCAGGAAGAACCGCGCCGCGAATGTCCCATTTCAGCAATTGCAGGAAGGTGGTTACGCCGTACATCAGTCCCACCTGGGAGAAGCCGGTGATGGTTACGCAGCTTTCTTCTACGGTGAGCCGGTAGCCCTCGTGGGCAGCTTTGCCGTCCATTGGTGCAGTGTCCAGAGCAAGGGTGATGACCACATCTCCCTCGTTGGCGATGCCACCTCTGGGACAGTGATTTGTCAGATAAGTAGTCAGCTTGCGTGCGGCGATTTTGCCGGTTTCGTCCAGCGTGTCGGGACAGACCAGGCGGATTACAGAATCCTGGGTAAGGCACAGCTTGCCGCTGCCGGTCAGGGAAAATTCCTTGGGGCAGGGAACAATTCTTTTCGATAAGAACGCTGCTTCGTTCATGACAAATACCTCCTATTATTTGACTGAAAGTCAATCTTTTCCAAACAGGGATATTATACTCCGGGGCGTTGGGTTTTGCAACCCCAAAAACACGCTAGAACAGCGAATTTATATCTGCCACAATGCCGAAATCCGCATAGTCGAAAATGGGAGCGTTTTTATCGGCATTGACGGCGATGATGGTGCCAGACCCCCGGATGCCGGCAATGTGATGCACCGCGCCGGAGATGCCCAGAGCCAGATACACCTTGGGTGCGACGGTTTTTCCTGTCAAGCCAACCTGCAGGTCGTAGGGAAGATAGCTTTTGTCCACCATACACCGGGAGGCGGCCATTGTGGCGCCCCGTTTTTCGGCAAAGGCCTTGATTTGGTCCAGGCGGTCCTTTGCTCCCAGGCCTGCGCCTATGATGATAGGCGCGGAGTCTGCCTCCTTTGTTCGCAGGGTGGCCATTTGCGGCATGGTTGTGCATCGTATTTTGGCGATGACGTTGCCGCAGCAGGCAGGGCGGTACATATAAAGGGTGTTTCCCTCCACCTCCAGGGCGGTACAGTCGGCGCACAGACCCAAGTTTAGACTGGCGGCCACCTGGGCGGCAAGGGTTTTGCTTTGCCAATCGCTGCCCCACAAAATGGCGGCAGGCTGTTCTGCCACAATTTTGGCAATCAGCCTGTCAAGGGGCGTGTCCTTGGGGATTACCGTAATGCAGCGGGAAACGGTCTCGGCCATTTCCCGGGGCGATTCCCCTACGATCCATACATGGGGAAGCTTTTCCCCGTTTTCCAGGGAAGAAATGGAGATTTGTTCTCTGGCAAGGCCCCTGGCAATGGTCTCCTCCAGCTTTTCCGGGGGCAGGAAGGTACATTTGCGCCGGTCCTGGCGGTTTTCAAACACCTGCACAACCTTGGTGGGAGAGCCGGCACTGCCGCATTTTGCCCGGTCTGGCCCCAAAAAGGCGGCGTCCCAGATTTCTACGGTTTGTTTTTGAGAGCGCAGGCTGGGCAGGCGCAGATTGCAAAAACGCTCCACCGTAATAAGAGCAGGAAAGGGGGCGACGCATTCCGCGCCGTCCCGATTGGTAATACAGATGGAATTGTCCTCCGGCCGGAGGGCCATGGCGTTGGGGCAAAAAGCATAGCCGGTCATGGTGGCCAGCTCCGGGCCTACCTGCCCGGTGTCCCCGTCCATGGTCTGCCTGCCGCAAAGCACCAGCTGGGGCGCCAGTTTTTTTACGGCCAGAGATAAGGTGTAGGCGGTGGCCAGGGTATCCGCGCCGGAAAAAGCGGAATCCCGCAGCAAAACTGCCCGCCTTGCTCCCAGGCGGGTCAATTCTGCCAAAAAGGCTTCGCTTTTCTCAGGCGCCATGCTCAGGAGGGTAACATCACCCCCGGGGATTTGCAGGGCCGCTTCGTAGGCGCAGGCATCAAAGGGGTTTATCTCTCCGCTTGCCGCCTGCCGCACGCATACAACAATGTTCATAACAAAGCCTTTCTCTACCGGCTGTGATAGACCGGGGCCAAAGCGTCGTGAATTCTCTTATACCGGGCAAAAACTGCCTGATATTTCAGGGTGTTTTCTTCGATGGGATAGGTGATGGACAGGGGCTTGACGCACTTTTTTGCGGCGTCCGCTGGGTCTTGGAACACGCCGGCGGCAATGCCTGCCAGCATGGCAGAGCCGAAGGAGGAATCGTTATTCTCCGTGATTTGCAGCGGGACGCCCAAAACGTCCGCGGTCATCTGCCGCCAAAGCGCGCCTTTGGCGCCGCCGCCAATCAGCGTGGCGGTTTTGTTCAGCGGGATACCGATTTCCGCCAGGGCCAGCTTGCAATCCAGCAGGGAATAGCAAACGCCTTCCAGCACCGCCCGGGTAAAGTGGGCCTTGGTGTGGGTGGCCCGAATACCGGTGAAGCTGCCGCAGAGCAGCGGGTCAGCGTAGGGGGTCAGTTCCCCGTTGAGATAGGGGTGAAACACCATACCCTCACAGCCGATGGGGACTTGCTCCGCACCGGCGTTTAAGGTCTCGTAGTTTTCTCCGAAGGTATCCCGATACCACCGATAGGAGGCGGCGGCAGACTTGGTTCCCGTGCCGGGATACCAAAGCCCCGGGACCACATGGCGGTAGTTAACCAGATTCCGGTGGGGATAGGGCTGGTCGGTAATGATGCAGATTCTGCCGGCGGTAGCCAGCTTAACCGTGGCGTCTCCCTTGGAGACCGCGCCGGAGGCGAAAACCTCCATGCAGGTGTCCGTGGTGCCGCAGATTACCCGGGTACCCTGGGCCAGGCCGGTTTCCCGGGCGGCCTGCTCCGTAACGAAGCCGGCGGTATCCGTGGGGGCAATCACCGGGGGCAAAACCGAAATATCCAGCCCCAGTATATCCGTAAGCTCCTCAGACCACCGGTTCTCCCGGCAATCGTACAGCATACTGCCCTGGGCTTCGATATAATCGGTATACCAGGTACCGGTCAGCAGGTAGCGCAGGTAGTCCTTCTCAAAGAAAATGTGCCGAATTTTTTCAAAAATCTCCGGCTCGTTTTCTTTTACCCACATCAGCTGGGGAAGGGTCCAGATTGTACCGGGAGCATGGAGGCAAATTTCAAAGATTCTGTCCCCATAATTTGCCTGCAGGGCATCAGACTGGGCGGTGGAGCGGCTGTCTGTCCAGTGAATGGCAGGGCGCAGGGGCGCAAAATCCCCGTCGCACAGCACAGCGGTGTGGGTTGCGGAGTCCAAAGCGATGCAGAGAATATCCTCTGCCCGGATTCCGCTTTTGCAAAGAATGTCCCGCACGTTTTTTTGCAGGGCCTTCCACCAATGACCGCAATCCTGCTCACAAGCCCCCACAAAGGGGTAAAGGGTGGGGTATTCGGCAGAGCTTTCTGCCACAATACGACCGGTGGTGTCCAGCAAGGTTGCCTTGGAAGCGCCGCCGCCAAAGTCGATTCCCAGTAAATACTGCATAACTTACCTCTTAATACAGAACCTGTAGATTCTCGCCGCTGATGCCGGGGACAATGCCCTTTTCGATGAGGGCCTGGTTGTCGTTGTGGGCAATCAGCCATTTGTTTTGCTTAAACTGAATCTTGTCCGCAACAGCCTCGGAAAAAGGAATGTTGGTGCCGGCGCTCAAGCCCACGATGCAGCCGAAGCCGGCGGCATCCGCCTCGCAGGGGCAGAAGTGGAGGGTGGAGCTGTAAATTTCCAAAACAGAGCCGGCAGGGACGTAAAATGCCTTGATTTCACTGCTGCTTAGCTTCCAGTCGCGAAGGTCGGATCGCAGCGCCAGGAGCAGAACAAAGGGCGTTACGGCGATGTTCAGCTCGTTGCAGCAGTGCCATTCCAGGGCGTTCAGCTGATTGCTGTGGCCGTAGCAGTAGCCAACCTGGGTGGGCAGCGTGCCGAAAAACAGATTGCGGATTTCCTGGGCATCCGGCAGGGCTTCAAACTCCGGCTGGGAGGGGTTGTAGGCAGAGCCGGTTTCCGGCATGGGGATTTTCTTCGCCGCAGCCAACAAAGCATCGGCGCAGAAATCCGTTACCACCCGTCCGTAGGGGGCAAATTCCGGGTCCAGTACGCTGTAAAAGGGCAAATTGGGGTTCTTATTTCGCAATGTGGTTAACATAATACAGAAACCTCTCTTTGTTAGCGAATCCAGTCGTGGGCGGGGTCATTGCTGCGGTTAAAGCCCTGATAATCTCCGGCCATCAGCCACAGAAGATAGGATTGGTAGCCGGGGGTGGTAACGGTGGCGTGGTAGCCGTAGGGCAGCTCCACCAGCTCGTCGTTTTTAACCCGGTAGGCTTCGTCGATGCTGCCGTCGGCAGTGTAAAGGCACTGAATGCCGAAGCCCTGCTTGGGGTCAAACAGGAAGTAGTAGATTTCCTCGGCAATGCACTCGGTGGGCATGTTGTCCTCGTCGTGCTTGTGGGGCGGGAAGCCGGCCCAGTTGCCCTCGGTGCAGTAGGATTCGCCGATGGTCAGCACCTTGGCGTTGGAGTTGCCGTCGATGATAAAGCTGGTTTCCCGTTCAAAGGGGACGCGGCCCAGAAGCTTCAAAACCACGTGGTCCTCCCGCAGCAGCTGGGGCTGGGTCTTTTCGGTGATGGGGGTGGCGCAGACTGCGATTTTGATATGGTCAATGGCTTCGATTTCCAGCTTCTGCTGGATGGGCATATAGAAGCTTTCCGCCTTGCGGTTTTCAAAAACAGAGTTGCGGTTGCCCACGTTTTCCCATGTTTCGCCGCCCCAAAAAACATTACAGTGGCCTTCCAGCATAATAAAGGCGGTTTCTTTATTTTCGGTATAGAAGGGGAGCTTTTCGCCGGCATCCAGCTCAATAATGCCGAACTCCAGCTTGTTCAGCGAGCATTTGCCGATTTGGCAGATAGGGGTGTAGCCCTTGGCGGGAATGTATGCTTTTTTATAATTCATAACCCTTTTCCTCCATAAACTTTTTAACAGCTTTCATGGTGGGAACACTTTCTCTTGCCCCCACGCCGGTGCATTTTACAGCAGATACGGCGCTGGCAAAGCAGCAGCACTGATAGGGGGTATATCCCTTAACCAGCGCGGCGGCAAAGGCGCCGTGGAATACATCACCTGCGCCGTTGGTGTCTACGGCATTCACAGGGAAGGCGGGGTAACGCACAACCTCAGTGCCGTCGTAGAGCACGCCGCCCAGCTTGCCCTGGGTAATCACCACCAGCTGGGGGTGATACCGGTCAAAAAGGACCTTGGCGGCTTCCTCTGCAGTGGCGCAGCCGGTGTGCTTTGCGGCAAATTCCTCCGAGGGAATCAGATAGTCGGTGCGGCAAAGCAGGTCTTCCACTCCGGGGTACAGACCGCCGGCATCGTAGAGCACCTTGACGCCGGATTCCTTTGCCAGCTGGGCGCCTTCCACGGCAGAGCGCAGCTCATTGCCGTCTACCATCAGAAGCTGGGCTTCCTTCAAAGCCTGCTTTTGGTCCTGGGTAAGCTGCCAGGCCGGCAAATCCCCCCGGTCAAAGACACAGGTGCGGCTGTAGCTTTCCTGGCTGAGCCAGATGGTGGAAGTGAAGGAGCGGTGGCCCGCCTTTTTTACGATGGAGCGGGTGTCCACGCCGTATTTTTCAAAATCCTGCAGCAAAAATGCGCCGCCGTTGTCCTCGGCCAGCTGGCCGATATAGCCTGCGCTTACCCCCAGCACCGCCGCCGCTACCAAACCGGTAGCCACGGGGCCGCCACCTGCCACCTTTGTGGACAGGGCCTGCAGCTTGGTGTCTTCCTTGGGGTATTGGGGAACGCTTACCAGCGTGTCCATAACGCAGGCGCCAATTCCGACAATGTTACTCATGGTTATGCCTTTCCCTCTGCGTCCAAAAGCTTGATTTTGGAGAGCGCCAGCTGCTTGACAGCCTCAATGGGCTTCTTCATAAACAGGTCGATGGCCAGGCTTCGGTTTTCGTCCTGGAGGGTTTCCAGGGTGCCTTCGGCAAAGGTGCAGTACACGTCGGTGCCGATGTTCATCTTCCGCACGCCGGCGGCAACAGCAGCCTTTACCTGCTCGTCGGGGATACCGGAGCCACCGTGAAGCACCAGGGGCATGCCGCCCGTAGCCTCGCGAATGGCCTTCACCCGCTGGATGTCCAGCTTGGGCTCTTTCTTGTAGTGGCCGTGGGCGTTGCCGATGAGCACAGCCAGGCAGCAAACGCCGGTGCGCTTTACAAACTCTGCGGCCTCCTCGGGGCTGGTGTAATCGCCCATGGTGTCGTCGTTAACGCTGCCAACGTGGCCGATTTCGCCTTCCACGCCAACGCCGATATCTGCGCACAGCTCTACAACGGCCCGGGTGTGGCGGACATTTTCCTCAAAGTCTGCATTGGATCCGTCGAACATAATGCCGGTTGCGCCCCACCGCAGGGAGCGGATTACCTCGGCATCTGCCGCGCCGTGGTCCAGATGGAAGCACACGGGCACAGTAGCCTTCTTGGCGGCAGCCAGAATGGCGGGGGCCAGATAGTAGCCCACCTCCTGGTTAATCAGACGGGGATACACCTGCAGAATCACAGGGGCCTTTGCCTCCTCTGCGGCGGCAATGACACCCATGACGGTTTCGGTGTTGTAAACGTTAAAGGCAGGCACGGCATAGTTGCCGGCTTCTGCTTTTTGGATAATTTCCTGTAATGTTACCAGCATGGCGTCCTCCTTAACCCAAAATCAAATCTTCCAGGGAAAGGATTTCCACTTGGGACTGATCTACGTTTTTCAGAGCGGTGTATTCTGTGGCGCCCAGGGCAACCATAGCGGTGTAGCCCATGCTTGCGGCGTCATAGATCCGACGGGCGGATACCTGCTTGATTACGTTGGGCAGGTACTGAGCCATGAGGATATCGCCGGCCCATACGGTTTCGGCGCCGTGCAGAAGCATCTCCTGTAGGTTGGCGTAGCCTGTGATAACAGCTCTTGCCTCCTGGGTTTCGCCCAGATCCCGGGACAGGGCATAGTGGTCCTGAACAGTTACGGTCTTGCCGGTATTCCTGGGAGCGAGGGCTCCGGAGGCTACCAGAGAAGCCAGATATGCGGTATAGGTCTGGGTCTTGGCGGAAAGGGCGATGCCGTATTCCTTGTAGGTGCGCATAATCACCTTGGCGTCCACAGGCTCGTAGATGATGACGGTTTCGAAGCCGTTCATGCTTTCGGCGGCCTTGGCCATCTGGTCCTTGGCTTCCTGGGCAGCGCCGATGAGGAAATCCAGCTGTGCGCCGGAGGCGGGCTCATTTTCCAGCAGCGTGAAGGCTACGCCGGCCTTTTCCAGAACGGCAATGGCCTTCATTGCCTGCTCGGGCGCCATGTACCGGGCGTCTGCGCCCAGATACAGCAGTGTGGAGGTCTTTTCCTTATGGGTGGCAATGGCGGCGGTCAAATCTGCGGAAAGCTCGGTCTTGCCGTAGGCGTTGCCGGCAGTCAGGCAGTTGTCCACCAAAGCGTCAATGTACTTGGGAAGCTTTCCTTCCAAGGCTGCCTGCAAGCGAACCTCCTTGGTAAACATCACGGGGTCCCAGCCGGTGGTGCAGTCGTGGACGCAGCCGCCGCAGGTGGAGCACTCGTAAATGTTGTCCATAATTTCACAAAGGTCGATTGCGCCGCGGTTTACCAGAGAGATACCCAGGGCTCTTGCCCGGGGGGTGCTTCGTTCGTGGCCGGTGGCGTTGCCGATGGGGCAAATGTGGTGGCACATCCAGCAGAATCGGCAGGATTCTACGTGAGCCTTGCTTTTTTCAGATAATGTCATAATCCTGTCCTCCTGTTACAGTCCCAACTTAAAGGGGTTCATAATGCCGTTGGGGTCCAGCTGCTTCTTAATGCCCTCCAGCACCTGCATGGCAGGGCCGTACTGCTCCCGAACGTATCTGCCCAGCTTGATGCCAACGCCGTGGTGGTCGTTGACGACGCCGCCGTTTTCCAGTGCGGCGCGAATGCCGGTGGTCCAGATTTCCTGGTGCAGCTTCAGAGCCTCTACCGGATCTTTGGGGACGTATTTCTCCTCAATGATGAACCGGTCGTACATCATAGCGCCCCATTCATACCAGTGGGAGAAGTGGGCGATGAACTTTGCGAAGGGGAACTTGGTCTCGATGGCTTGCTTCATGGCGTAGTAAATCTTGTCGATTTTGCCGTAGGGAGCGATGGTGTCCATGGTGCCGTAAAGCTTGGGCAGGTCCAGCGCGTGGCCGGGGTAGAAGAAGGTAATCTTTTCCTTCCACCACTTCTCGCCGTACTCGCTGCCCAAATCCTCTGCGCCGTACTTTGCGAAGGTTTCCAGCAGGATTTTTTCTTCCACGTCTACCATTTCGGAAACGCCCTCGTAGGCGATGTTCATGAATGCGCCCTTGCGCTCCACGCCCACAACGCTCTTGATAAGGGAAACGGTTTCTGCCTCGTCATACAGACGCATGACAGAGGGCTTGAACTTCTGCAGCAGCTCTCGGGAGGCCTTGAAAGCAGCGTCCATGTCCTGGAACAGGAAGGCGCGGAAGCGGCGCTCCTCGGGCTGGTCGTAAATCCGCAGCTGGGCCTTGGTGATAACGCCCAGAGTACCCTCAGAACCGATGAAAATCTGGTTCAGGTCGGGACCAACGGCGTGCTTGGGTGTGGGAGAGGTGTAGATGATGTCGCCGTTGGGGAGCACGACCTCCATCTGCAGAACCATGTCGTCGATTTTGCCGTACTTGTTGGAGCAAACGCCGATGCCCCGGTGAGCCAGGAAGCCACCCACGGTGGAGCAGGTAAGGCTGGAGGGGTAGTGCATGGTGGCCTTGCCTACCTGGTTGGCAGCCCACTCAATGTGCTTGTAGATGGCGCCGGTGCCGCACTCGATGTACATGGCCTCGGTGTTCACCTCATAAATCTTGTTCATGCGCTTGGTGTCCAACAGAATGCCGCCGGCCACGGGCAGTGCGCCGCCCTGGCTACCGCCGCCCGCGCCCCAGGTGGTAACGGGGATTTTGTAGTAGTTGGCGATTTTCAGTACCTTGGAGACTTCCTGGGCGTTCTCCGGGCAGACGATGATGTCTGCTTCCGGCATTCTCTCGCCCCGGTCGGCCCACATACGGCTCAGCCAGTAGTAGTCAACGCTGTGGGAAACCTTGTCAATGGTGCGGGTGGAGCAATTTTCCTTGCCAACGGCGTCTTCCAGTTCGCTGAGAATCATGGAAAATAGAAATTCATTCATTTGATATTGCATGATATTCTCTCCCTTAGTTCAATTTATCCAGAGTCAATTCGGGAACGTACTTACAGAACTCAGCCAGCTCTTTGCGGTAATCTCCCTCAATTTCGATAAAGTGGTGGATGTAGGGCCCTTGCAGCAGCTTGTCTTCCACCTTCTGCAGGTCCTCAAAGTCAGCCCACAGGTAGGTGCCGTTAGTGTTGGGGCCGTCGGTGGTGGTACAAAGCAGGGGCAGCAGCATATATTTGCCGCTTTCCTGGTCGATACGGGCGGCGGTGTAGGTGCCGTCCTTGGCCCGGAACCATTCCCGCTGATTGACCAGCTTGGCCTCGCAGTCCGGAGCCTTCTGGGACAGGGGGAACTGACCGCAGTGCCACAGAAGCTCCGCATTCTTCTTCTGGGGATGGCGAACGGTGAACTCGCCAAACAGGGGGATTCCCTTGCCCAGGGTGGCGGACTTCAGCACAGCCATGGTCATGGCGCAGTGAATGTCGTTTTCACAGGCAATCATGTAGCCCAGGTCGTTCAGGGCGCCCAGCACAGCGCAGGGAGCCAGACCGTTGAACATGATGGGGGTGGCGGTCCAGCACTCGGTGGTCATGATGTCCAGGTTATATTCTTCGAACAGGTTCTTGTACATCACCGCCATGGTGGCCATAGCGTCGATGTAGGCAGGAGTCTGCTCGTCCAGCTGATACTTTGTCTTGAAATAGTCTGCGAAGGTGGCGATTTCCTCCTTGCAGGTTTCAGCGGTGGTCTTCATGCGCTGCTCAATCACAGCGAAGTTGATGGTAACAATCCGAATGCCGAACTTCTCCAGCAGCTCGCCCTCGTTGACGATTACGGAGTAGAAAGGAGCGGGACGGGGGCCAACCTGGCCGATGCGCATACCCTTGAAGTTCTTTACCATACAGGCAACTCTGCAGAAGCGCTCAAAGCCTTCCTTAAATTCCGGGTCGCCCACACGGCAGCTGGGCAGGTTGGAGAAGGGAATGCGGAAGCGCTGCAGCTGACGGGCAAGACCGAACAGGCCGCACTGGGAGTCGGTGGTGCGGGTGCCGTCTTCGCTGTATTCCTCGTCCAGAGGGGCGTAAATCAGCACGGGCTTGCCGATTTCCCGGGCGATGTCCGCGCCGGCCTCCTCGTTGCCGAAGTTGCAGTTGATGAGCATAACGGCGTCTACATCTGCCTGCTTCATGCGGGCGATGGCGTCCTCGGCGGTTTTGCCGTCAAAAATCAAATCTCCGATGCCCAGGCCCTTGGTGTCCACAAATTCAATTTGCTGGGAAGAAAAGTTTTCCTCTATGTAGCCAATGACCTCCTTGCAGCGCTGCTCCGGAGAGTACCAGTTCCAGCTTGCGCCCCGGGGGCGGTCGGTGGTGTTGCGGCGCATGGGCACGAGGCCGATTTTTACTTTATAGTCAAACATGGCGATTCCTCCTATTTTACTTCAGGTCAATCCAGCAGTTCTTTTCCGAGGATTCCAGCAGAGCGTCCAGAATCTTCTGGCACTTCAGGCCGTCTTCAACGGTGGGCAGGTCGGGACAATCCTTGCCTTCGACCATGTCGATAAAGGTCTGCTCCTGGGAGGCCCGATACTTCTTCGGCACCTTGATGGTGTGCTGGCCGTGGGTTTCCACGTCGATTTCACCGATGCACACGGAAATCTCGTCGGGGTTGTTGAGATTGAATTCCATCATACCCAGCGTGCCGTAGATGCCGTACTTGATGGTGTTGCTCTGGCCGATGGCGCAGCGGGTAACGGAGAACACGCCGGAGGCCCCGTTTTCAAAATCTGCCATAAAGTTGCAGAAGTCGTCGGTTTCCACATTGCCGATCTTGTCCGTGCCGGCGATGGGCCGCTGCTTGACCACGATGCCGGTGCGGCTGCAGACGCGGGTCATATCGCCCACCAGGAACTGAGCCATGTCAATCAGGTGTACGCCCAAATCTCCCAACACGCCGGTGCCGGCATACTGCTTTTCAAAGCGCCATTCCATGGGTCTGCCCTTCCAGAAGGCGCTGTCTTTGAAGTATTCCACGTTCACGTGGACGATGTCTCCCAGCAGGCCCTTTTCAATCAGCTCCTTGGCGTAGCGCACAGCGGAGCGGAAGCGGTAGGAGAAGCACATCATGTTGGGCACGTTCTTTTCCTTCAAAGCATCACCCAGCCGGCTGGCCTCGGTCATATTGATGGACAGGGGCTTTTCCACCTCAAAGGGAATGTTTGCCCTCCATGCGTCCAGAGAGAAGGGCACGTGCAGGTGGTTGGGGGTGCAGATTTCTACGGCATCGATGTTGCCGCAGTTTAACAAATCCATGTGGTTGGAGAAGCGGAACTCCTCGGGGATATTCAGCTTTTCTCCTGCTTTCTTCAGAGCCTCGGGGTTTACATCGCAGATTGCGGTAACCTTGCCGTTTTTGGCTTCCAAAATGCCGGGGATATGTACGCCTGTGGCGATGCCGCCGACGCCGATAATGCCAATTCGAACCATAATCAATTCCTCCGTTATTAAATGTTGCAGGCAATGACCTGTTTTTCTGCGCCGCTTTGGAACGCCAGGTCAATGATTTGCATATCGCGCATAATTTCCTGGGGGGTTACCCACAGGGGCGCGCCGTGTTCCAGTGCGTCTAAAAAATTTCGGTAGAACAGCCCCTTGTCCACGGTTACCTTGGGCAGGGGGACGGTGGACATGGTATCCGCCGCCCGGGGAGCCATGGTGATGGACGGGCCAACTACGGTAGAGGGGATTTCGTCCTCAAACCGGATTTCCGGATTGGTCAGCAGTTGCATTCTGCCCTGCAAATCCCAGTAGTCAATCTGGGCAGTGCCGGTTTTGCCGGCCATGTACCAAAGGGGCAGGGGGATGTAGTTGCAGGTGCCGACTTCCAGCAGGGCAGACAGCCCGTTTTGGAAGGTCAGGGTCAGACGCACGTTGTCGTCCACCTCCTGCTGGCTGATGTGCTGAAATTCGGCGTATACAGAGGTAACCTTGCTGTCTACCAGCCACAGTATCTGGTCGATGAGGTGGATACCCCAGTCGTACAGCATACCGCCGCCGGGGGCTTTTCTCCTGCGCCAGGTGTCGGCAATGCCCCGACTGCCGTGAACGTGGGTTTCAATGCGGAACACCTGCCCCAGCGTGTTTTTGCTGTAGATGTCCTTGATGATTTGAAAGCCTTCGTCCATGCGGCGGTTTTGGTGAGTGGTAAACAGAACGCCGTTCCGCCGGGCCGCCTCCAGCATTTGGGAAAGCTCGTGGGCGTTCATGGCGGCAGGCTTTTCGCAGATGACATTTTTTCCTGCCTCCATGGCGCGGATTGCCAAATCCTTGTGGCAATCGTTGGGGGTGGCAATCAAAACGGTGTCGATTTCTCGGTCGCTTAAAAGCGCTTCCAGACTTTCGCAGGCAATCAGGCCGTGTTCTTTTGCCTTTTCCAGCCGTTCCGGACGAATGTCATAGGCGGCCTTATACTGAATATCTGCGGGTTTTTCTGCCCGGCGGTGGTGCCAGGAGCCCATACCGCCGTAGCCGATAATGCCAAAATAATGCATACACTCACACTCTTTTGGAAATTAGAATTTGTAGTTGTGCTTGCGCAGGTCGTCGCTCATTCCTTCAAACTTGTCCTTAACCTGCTCGATGGCGTTGTAGTGGCCCAGAGTGGGCTTGGGGCCGTTGGAGGGCTTTGCCCAGTCAATGGCGTTTACCAGCACCTGGGTAATGTCGTCGCGATAGAAGGTGGGGTATTCCTCGTGGCCGGGACGGAAGTAGAAGATCTTGCCCAGACCCCGCTTGTAGCAGCAGCCGCTGCGGAACACCTCGCCGCCGGAGAACCAGCTCAGGAACACCAGCTCATCGGGGGCGGGAATTTCAAACCGCTCGCCGTAGGTTTCCTCCTGGGGCAGCTCTATGTATTCCGGCAGATTCCGGGCGATGGGGTGGCCGGGCTCTACAACCCAAATCCGCTCCAGCTCGTCGTTCTCTCTCCACTTGGAGCGGCAGCAGGTGCCCATCAGCCGCACGAAGGGCTTGGACAGGTGGCCGGAGTGGAGCACAATCAGGCCCATGCCGTCCCACACCCGCTTTACCACACGGTCAACCACCTCGTCGGAGACCTTGTTGTGGGCGATGTGGCCCCACCAGATCAGCACGTCGGTGTTGTCCAGCACCTCCTGGGTGAGGCCGTGCTCCGGCATATCCAGGGTGGCGGTGGTGATGTTGTACAGGTTCTGCTTGCCCAGCATTTCGGCGATGGCGCCGTGAATGCCCTGGGGATAAACCTTGGCGATTTTCTCTTCTTTTTGCTCGTGGACAAATTCATTCCAGACGGTTACGTTCAGGGTGCTCATATCGTTTCCTCCGTTAAAAAATAATATAAAATGGCTACAGGTTTGGCTCTAACTCCAGTATAGACCTTGCAGGGGGGAATAGCCATGCACTTTTTCACCAAATGCAATGTACTTTTCGAACAAAAAATGGGAAATAATCATTGACAAGCCTGTCTTTTCCGGTTATTCTTGAAATATAAAGAGTGTACTTTTCGAAACTGAACTTGTGTATTTTATCCAAAGCCCCGACTGGGACGGAAAGGCGGCTGCGATGCATATGGTATCTTTGCGGGATTTGATAAAAATGGAGTTTTCCCTGCATCAAATTATGGCAATATTCCAGTACTGGAAGGAGGGAACGGTGTTCAACACCCTGAACTCCCCCAAGCTTAGTCATTCCTTATTGTACTTTGCCGGGTGCGACGGGATTTACCAATTCCCCGACGGCACGGCCTGGACTGCCACCCAGGGCGACGTGGTGTATATCCCTGCCGGCGCCCGGTACAAAACCATCTTTGTCAACAAGCAGGACAACCTTTCGACAATTCTAATTAACTTCCAGATGTCCGGACCGGAGGGCCCCTTTGCTCTGGCGGACAGCGTGCAGATTTTGGGAAAGGACAACAACAAGACCTTTAACCGGCTATTTTACCACATCGCCCGGGAAAGCGCAACGGTACGGTGCTCCACCGCAGGCATCAAGGCAGACCTGTACAGCATTTTGGACAAGCTGCAGAAATACAGCGAGGAAGAAAAGGTGGACAGCGCCTTTGCCAGAATCGCAAAGGGCATTGCCTATCTGGAAAATGACAGCGACCAGCTTTTGAGCATCGACGAGATTGCCGATATGTGCGGTGTCAGCGGAAACCACTTCCGGCGGAAGCTGCGGGAATACGCCGGGGTTTCCCCGGTGGAATTTCGGCTGAACCACCGTCTGCTTCGGGCAAAGCACCTTCTGGAATCGGAGAATTTCACCGTATCCGAGGTCAGCGATATGCTATGCTTCAGCGACGTTTCCTATTTCAGCCGGATTTTCAAAAAGAAAATCGGAGTTTCCCCCTCGGAATATCTGAAAAACAGCAAAAAAGCAACACCATAAGGTGTTGCTTTTTTGCAAACGGTGAATAGAATTATCCCAGCGCTACGTCCAGCACCATCATCAGCGTGAAGCCCACGGCAAAGAACACCGTGCCTACGTTGGAATGTTCACCCTCGGACATTTCCGGAATCAGCTCCTCCACCACCACATACAGCATGGCGCCTGCGGCGAAGGCCAGCATGTACGGAACGGTGGGGGCAATCCATGCCGCCAGCAAAATGGTAACAATGGCGCCGATGGGCTCAATCACGCCGGAAAGTACGCCGTAAAGGAAGGCTCTGCCCTTGCCCATGCCGTTGCTTTTCAGAGGCATGGAGATAATGGCGCCCTCCGGAAGATTCTGCAGGGCAATGCCCAGGGCCAGCGCCAATGCGCCGGCAGAGGAAATGGTTTCGCTGCCGGACAGCCACCCGGCCACCACCACGCCCACAGCCATGCCCTCCGGCAGGTTGTGCAGGGCCACTGCCAGCACCATCATGGTGGATTTGCCCAGGTTACAGCAGGTTCCTTCGGGGCTTTCACTGTTCAGGTGCAGGTGGGGAATCAGATGGTCCAGACCCAGCAGGAACAGGAATCCGCCCCATACGCCGATAAAGGCGGGCAGAAACGACAGCTGTCCCATGTGGGCAGATTGCTCTATGGCAGGAATAATCAGACTCCATACAGAGGCCGCCACCATCACGCCCGAGGCGAAGCCGGACAGGGCCCGCTGGAGGGTGCGGTGCATTTGCCCCTTCAGAAAAAATACAAAGGCAGAGCCCAGAACCGTACCCAAAAAGGGAAGGGCGACGGCGGCGATTGTTTCCCAGTTCATACAACCAACTCCTTACAGTTTCATAATAGCATATCTGCAGGCAAATTGCCACAAAAATTAAAGCACCATAAAATACAGTCCCTCCGGTGCCGAACAATGGGTTTATGGCGGCGGCTTGTTTCCTGCGGGGCGTATTTTGGACTTGTCAACGGTTGGCATAGAGAGTATAATATGCAGTAAAAAGGAGGCAGGAGTGAACATGCAAGACAAAAAAGGGAAAAAGCTTTGGGAGCTGTTCCTTACCTTTATGAAAATCGGCGGCTTTACCTTCGGCGGAGGCTATGCCATGATACCGCTGATACAGAAAGAGGCGGTGGAGGACAAAAAGTGGGTATCTGCCCAGGATATTCTGGACATTGTGGCCATTGCTGAGAGCAC
Source organism: Faecousia sp. (assembly GCA_045656245.1). Classification (GTDB taxonomy): domain Bacteria; phylum Bacillota; class Clostridia; order Oscillospirales; family Oscillospiraceae; genus Faecousia. The sequence continues at coordinate 7,049 of JAZOQT010000035.1, read as the reverse complement.
CCCCGGGCCCATCGCCATCAATACCGCAACCTTCATCGGCTTCAAAACCGCCGGGTACCTGGGAGCAATGGCGGCAACCCTGGGGGTGGTGCTTCCTTCGTTTGTGGTGATTGTCCTTATTTCCCTTGTGCTGCAGCAGTTTGAAAGCTTGAAGCTTGTGCAGTACGCCTTTGCCGGCATTCGGGCGGGGGTTCTGGCGCTGATTGTAAAGGCGCTGGTTTCTCTGTACCGCCAGTGTCCCAAAAGCTACGCCTCCTACGGCATTATGGCCGGGGCGTTTTTGGCAACGGCAGTGCTGGACATCAGCGTTTTGCCGGTGCTTTTGTGCTGCGCTGGGGTAGGCTTGGCAGTTTCCCTGGTAAAGGAGGGTAAAAAATGATTTTTTTACAGCTGTTTTTGACCTTCTTTGAAATCGGTGCATTTACCATCGGCGGAGGCTACGCCATGCTGCCGCTGATTGCGGAGCGGGTGGTGGCCAACGGGTGGCTGACGGAGGAAAAAATCGTAAATTTCATTGCCGTCAGCGAGAGCACACCCGGGCCCTTTGCGGTGAATCTTTCCACATACGTGGGTATGGAAACCGCGGGACTGTTCGGCGCGTTCTGCGCCACCTTGGGCGTGGCGCTTCCTTCCTTTCTCATCATTCTGGTGGTGGCCCGGTTTTATGCCAAATTCCAAAGCAGCCGCATCGTCAAGGGCTGTATGTCCGGGCTGAAGCCAGCGGTAATCGGCCTGATTGCCGGGGCGGTGGTGTCCCTGGGAAAAACGGTATTCTTTCCCCAGGGGGTGTCTCTTTCCGTGTTTGCGGGAGTGTCCTTTTGGGCGTCGGCGGCGATATTCGCCGTGATGCTGGTGCTGGCGCTGAAAAAGAAGCACCCCATTTTGCTGATTGTGCTGTCGGCAGCAGCCGGCATCGCCGCAGGCTACCTGCAGGAAATCTTAAGCTAAAAGAAGCACCCCAAACGGGGTGCTTCTTTTTTATTCGTTACATCACAGAACATACAACTGCACCCAGCGTTACAATCAGCAACGGACTTTGGCGCGCTTATTTCGATTCTTAATTATAAAAATGGGGAGATACATCACCAAAATCACAACGGGCAAAAGGATGGGAAAGCCCCACAGGTGAGAGCCCAGCAGCTTTTCAAAAAGCTCCAGGGGATTTCCGGAATCCGGCTCCATCAAAAACATAAAATTGGTGTCCCAAAGCAGATTTAGGCAGTACACGGGAATGGCAATGGCGACCAGGAGAACGACGCTTTTAAGGGCCGATTTCAAGTCCGCAGACACCTGATTGGTGGTTACCAGGAGCAACGGATACAGCACCAGTAAAATATGTATTGTAAAGCTGTGAATATGGAAAAAATTCCAAACAGGCATTTCTGTCCAATTGGGGAACAGCAGCGCCAACGCCGCGCCGGGGATTGCAAAATAATAAAGAAAACTTCTCACCGTTTTCGTTTGCTTGACCATATCAAAGACAATCAGCAAAATATTGATTCCACAAAGGTGAAAAGGAAGATACCCCCAGCTAAATTCGCCCAACACAATCAGCACCAGGTTTTTTGCCATCTCCTGCAGGAAGATGTATACGCCCAGCACCGCCAGCGCGAGTTTCCGCTTTTTTACAGAAAGCTTGCCATAGAAAATGCAGGCGGCAACACAGAAAATGAAACCCGCCAAAAGCCAAAGGATATGGGTCAAATCAAAGGTCTGAAAGCCCACGCCCTCCGGAATGTGATTACTGGTTACAAAAAACATATATATCACCCAGGGATACTATAGCATATTTTGTCAAAAAATACACCCATAAAAACCGTTTGCTGTAAAAATTTTTACGGCAGTACACTTCTGCCTGGCCCACAGGTGGACTTTGTTTTTTCTGTATCTCCACGCACTGGAGTATACAAGTTCCGCACCCCAGCCAGCGGCACGGATATCGCCGAGCGGCAGACGGTGCAGCTTTTGTCTTTTTTTGTGTGTCCATATAAGAGATTCCTTTCCCGTTTTTCTTTTGCTTTATCACGTTTGAACGATGTCCACAAGGCGAAAAACTACAAATTCGATACGATTCTACCCAAAAATTCGCGTTTCTTGATTTTTGTGGGACGTTATGCTATAATAAATTTACAGAAACAGCACAAATATGGGAGCAGGAAGCTGTATATGTTTGGATATAAAGTAAACTGCCGACGGTGGTCCCTCAGCCTGTCTGGGCAGCAAAGGTGACAGCGGATGCATATATAACCCGTTTTGAAAGACTGCCGGAGGTTATGAGGACCGGAACAAATTTCCATTGTGTGATCGGAGATATCCCGGTGTACTGTACCGCTGAGCCGGGTATTAGTGTTGAGATTGCGACCGTCTCCGTAAGAATCCCGGGACTGCACCACCGAATTTATCTGCATCAACAAAGAGCAGACCTTGTACCATAACAAACCGCTGTGGATTTTCAATGAGGCCCCGGCAGGCAGTGAAATATTTGATTAGGAGAGAAGATCATGCAAAACGAACAATATGCAAGTATGAAAAAGAATACGGTGGACTCGCGCAATCAGCTTGGGAAATATCCGCGCGTCCGCTTTGACACCTATGACGGAACAGGTCCGCGCGTCTTGTTCCTTGGTAATTCCATTACACTCCACAGTCCGCGTCCCGAGGTCGGCTGGTATGATGACTGGGGTATGGCGGCATCCTGTGAGGAAAACGACTATGTCCATCTTTTGAAAGCCGCGGTGAGAGAACTCCATCCCGATGCTGCGTTTTGTGTCTGTCAGGCGGCTGACTGGGAAAGGGTATATCAGACAGGCAGCGAAATGATGGGACGGTACAGCGAAGCACGCGAGTTCGGTGCGGATATCATCATCATGCGTCTGATTGAAAACTGCCCGGGTTTGCATTTTGACGGAGATGTCTTCAAGCAGGAGCTGCACAGGCTGCTGTCGTTTTTGAATCCGGATGGCAAGGCGCAGGTGATTCTCACCACAGGGTTCTGGTATCATCCGGGTGACGGTGCAATTATCGGTTACGGTAAGGAACAGTCCCTGCCCATCGTTGCACTCGGTGATCTCGGGGATGACGACCAAATGAAAGCGATCGGTCTGTTTGAACACTCCGGTGTTGCCAATCATCCGGGTGATCTCGGTATGAAGATGATTGCTGAACGTATCTTTTCCGTCATGAAGAACTATCTTTGATTCCTTTTGCAACGCAAAAAGATGGAGAAGGATGACACAATGCGTTATCAGATTGATCACGATTATCATATTCATACACGTCTGTCGATTTGCTCGGGCGACAGGACTTGATTTGCATTTTCGCTTTGCGAAAATTAAGGTTCCGCTGCGTCGAGCCGCAGCGGGCGGTGCTCACCCGCACCGCATTTAGATGGGTTCAAGTCCTTTACTTCCTTAAACCAAACAAAAGGAGAGGCTTTTGCCTCTCCTTTTGTTTGGTACGGGCGACAGGACTTGAACCTGCACGGAAATCCATTGGAACCTAAATCCAACGTGTCTGCCAATTCCACCACGCCCGCATTTATTAAATTCTTCTCTTTATCGTCCTGTTGCGGTGCCCGGCATCTTCCTTGGCGGCAAAGCGCCATCGTCATCTGCCGACCGCGGCCACTCGCTCGGGTCGCTGCATCCGCCACCGGCGGCGCTCCCCTCGCTCCCCAACGTGTCTGCCAATTCCACCACGCCCGCATGCCGTGTTATTCTACCACGGGAACGGGAAGTTGTCAATGAATATGGCTTTTGGCGGGAGATTTTGGTATTTTTGCTTGACATTCCTTCGTTTCGCAGGTAAAATAATTTCGGTATAGTGTACGCTGGGAGCGAATGGTTGTTCTTCCCGGCGTTTCATGGATAACCGGCAGTTGCCGGGGCTTGCGTTTTACGCCTCATGGCGTTTGCTTTTGATAAAAGTGAATTATGTGATGGGGCTTGATGCGCCACCCCTTCGGCATTGCCAATTTTAAAAGAAGGAGGTGCGCTGGGACTTATGGAATTATATTTGGCGATTATTCTCATCGCCGTTGGCACCGGTTTGGGCATCGGTGTAGGCACTGCAATCGGCATTGCCTACCGCAAGAAGGTGGCAGAACGGGAAATCAGTTCTGCTGAAGCAGAGGCCACCCGCCTGATCAACGAGGCAATCCGCAGCGGTGAAAGCCGCAAGAAGGAAATGCTCCTGGAGGCCAAGGACGAAATCCATAGATCACGCACAGAGTACGAAAAAGAAGTAAAAGAGCGCCGGGCGGAGCTGAGCAAGACAGAACGCCGTCTGGAACAAAAGGAAGCCACTCTGGACAAAAAGAGCGAAAACTTCGAAAAGAAGGAAGAGGAGCTGGCGGCCAAAATGCAGAAGGTGGCAGAAACCCAGGCAGAGGTTGATGCTGCAAAGACCGCGCAAATCAAGGCTTTGGAGGTTATCTCCGGGCTGACACAGGAGCAGGCAAAGCAAACCCTGCTGGCAACCGTGGAGGAAGCTGTCCGCCACGAAACTGCCATGAAAATCAAGGAAATCGAGCAGCAGATGAAGGACGAGGCCGACGAAAAGGCCCGGGAGATTCTCTCCATTGCCATTCAGCGCTGCGCAGCCGACCATGCCGCAGAGGCCACCGTTTCCGTGGTGCCCCTGCCCAATGATGAGATGAAGGGCCGTATCATCGGCCGTGAGGGACGGAATATCCGCACCCTGGAAACCATCACCGGCGTGGATTTGATTATCGACGATACCCCCGAGGCAATCACCGTTTCCAGCTTCGACCCGGTTCGCCGGGAGATTGCCCGTCTGGCGCTGGAAAAGCTGATTGTGGACGGCCGGATTCACCCCACCCGCATCGAGGACATGGTGGAAAAGGCCCGCAAGGACGTGGACCGCACCATTCGGGAAGAGGGCGAGCGGGCCTGCTACGAAACCGGTGTGCATAACCTGAACCCCGAGCTGGTTAAGATTCTGGGCCGCCAGAAATACCGTACCTCCTACGGCCAGAACGTTCTGAACCACTCCATCGAGGTTGCCCACATTGCAGGCCTGATGGCCGCAGAGCTGGGCGTGGACGTGGCTATGGCAAAGCGGGCCGGCCTGCTTCACGACTTGGGCAAGTCCATCGACCATGAGGTGGAGGGCAGCCACGTGCAGCTGGGCGCGGACATTGCCCGGAAGTACAAGGAAAATCCCGTTGTGGTTAACGCCATCGAGGCCCACCACGGCGATGTAGAACCCAAGACTGTGATTGCCGTGCTGGTACAGGCCGCCGATGCGGTGTCTGCCGCAAGACCCGGCGCCCGGCGTGAGAATGTGGAAAACTACATTCGCCGTCTGCAGAAGCTGGAGGAGCTCACCGGCTCTTATCCCGGCGTGGACAAGGCCTTCGCTATTCAGGCCGGTCGCGAGGTTCGCATTATGGTCAAGCCCGAGGTGGTCAACGAGGACAATATGATTCTCCTGGCCCGGGACATTGCCAAGAAGATTGAGTCCGAGCTGGAATACCCCGGCCAAATCAAGGTCAACGTCATTCGGGAAACCAAGGCTGTGGAATACGCAAAATAACGCTTTTTATCCCCCAATGCTTTTGCATTGGGGGATTTCCGTTTCTTAAGGTTTTCTTCAGTTTTCGACAAAGGTCTGTACTTTTTCGACAAACATGGTATAATACCGGAAGCATTTGTAAGGAGGATTCCGGTATGAGAGAGTTCTTTGGCTTTGGTGGCTATGCCCGGCCTGCGGAAGGGTTTTTGTCCTGGCAGCATCTGCTGTTTGTGGGACTTTTGCTGACGGCCATGGTGGTTCTGGCCGTTGTGCTGGGAAAAAAGTACGCTGCCGGCGCCGTTGCGCAGAAAAACCGCGTTTTGATTGGCGCGGCGTTGCTGATTGACGGTTTCGAGCTGTTTAAGATTGTAATTTTGTGCCTTCGCCATGAGAGCCTGAACCCGATTCTCCACAATCTTCCCCTTTTCCTGTGCAGCATTCAGCTCATCGCCCTGCCCCTTGCGGCGTTCTCCGGGGGACGGATGAAGGAAGCGGCTACGGATTTTGTGTGCATTTTCGGCATTTTGGGCGCTGTGTTCGGCACCATCGGCGCAGGGCAGAATTACAATGCCTATCCGGTGCTTTCCTTTGATAATGTGGTATCGGGCATCACCCATTCCGTTTCCGGATTTGCTTCTTTGTACATTTTGTTTGCCTCCATGGCCAGCATGAAAAAAGAAAATATCGGCATTACCTTTGCCATTTTGCTGGGCTTCTGCGTGGCGGCGTATATCGCCAATGTTATCATTCCTTATAATTATATGTTCCTGATGGCCGGCGATGGTACGCCTTACGACGTTCTGTACAATCTGGTTGGGGGTAACCGGCTGCTGTATCCGCTGAGCGTGGTGGCGCTGTTTCTTTTGTATATCGGTCTTTACTATTGGCTGTTTTATGTCATCACCCACAAGCGCCGCAGCAAGGTTTCCTGTTAACAACAAAACGCCTCCCCTGCAAAGGGGAGGTGTTGCTGTTTATTGTCCCATCAGTTTTTGGAAGATCGGCAGACTGCGGCGAATCATGTCCGGACTGACACAGTAGCAGATCCGGAAATAACCGGGGCAGCCGAAGCTGTCCCCCGGCACCAGGAGCAGGTCAAGCGCCTTTGCCCGCTGGCAGAAGGCGTTGGCGTCCCCGCCCGGGGCTTTGATGAACAGGTAAAACGCCCCGTCGGGCTTGGCCATTTCATAGCCCATGGCGGTTAAGTTTTCGTAAAGCAGGCGGCGGTTGCGGTCATAGCGTTCCAAATCCGGCTGCACTTGGGCGCAGCGGGCAATGACCTTCTGCCACAGACTGGGGGCGCACACGTGGCCGCAGGCCCGGGCGCTGCCGGCGATGGCGGCATACAGGTCCTCGCTTTGGGCGGCATTTTCCGGTACGTAGATGTAGCCGATGCGCTCTCCCGGCAGGGACAGACTCTTGGAATAGGAGTAGCAGACCACGGTGTTGGGATACAGCGTGGGGATAAAGGGAACTTCCACGCCGCCGTAGACAAGCTCCCGATAGGGTTCGTC
>JAZOQT010000034.1:0-2473 GCA_045656245.1 Faecousia sp. | reverse complement strand
CAGGGCAGGGGAATGGTGGAAAGAATACTCCCAAGAAAGAACAGCTTTGTTCGCCCGGCGGTGGCCAACATGGATATGCTGGTGATTTTTGCCGCCAATACCAATCCGGTTACAGAGCCCTTTTTGATTGACAGGGTGGCGGCCATTGCCGGAGACAGGGAAGTGCCTGTGGTTCTGTGTGTCAACAAGTGCGATATTGACCCTGCTGTGGACCTGGTGCGGATTTACCGAAATGCTGGCTTTCCTGTGATTACGGCCAGCGCAGAAACCGGAGAAGGAGTTGCGCAGCTGCGGGAAATGATCGCCGGAAAGTTCACTGCCTTTACAGGAAACTCCGGAGTAGGGAAGAGCAGTATGCTCAACAGGCTGTGTCCCGATTTGGCGCTCCCCACCGGCGAGGTTTCGGAGAAGCTGGGACGTGGCAGACACACTACCCGTCATGTGGAGCTGTACGCCCTGGGCGAGGATACCTATGTGGCAGATACCCCCGGATTTTCCTCCTTTGATACCGACCAGATGGAAGTGATATTAAAGGAGAATCTGCAGTACGCCTTTTCAGACTTTGCTCCCTATGTGGGCAAGTGCCAGTTTCACGATTGCTCACACCGGAAAGAACCGGGGTGCGCCATTGCAGAAGCGGTGGCGGCAGGGGAGATTGAGCCTACCCGCTACGACAGCTACCTGCGGCTTTATGAAAAGGCAAGCCAGATAAAGGAATGGGAATTGAAATAAAAAATCCCGATGCAGCAATTCCTGCATCGGGGTTTGTTTTGCCTCCCGGATAGCCCCGGAAAAGAAAAATAATTTTCTCTGTTCTTTACGAAAATGCAGAGAAATTTTTGTAGATTTTTCTAAAAATATGCTTGACAAATAGATATTCAGATGGTATGATAATCGAGCGCGTGTAGGGAAACTCTGCCCGCGTACTGCGATGATGCAGGAGATTGCGCCTAACAAGCGGTAACTTCTGCGGAGTATGTCCGGTCATCGGGCGGCTGAACTGTCCTGTTTTGCGCTTGCGTATATCGCTGCGGCGGGATAAAGGTCGGCCTTGCGTCGGCCATTTTTCTTGGCTCGGAATGATACGCACGGCGGCGTGAACAAACAGTTCGACCGTACCCAGATACCCAAGCAAACTGAGTACGAAATTCAAGGAGGAAACAAAAACCATGGCAAATCAGGAAATGATTCGCATCCGGCTGAAGGCCTACGACCATCAGCTCATCGATTCCAGCGCAGCAAAGATCGTGGAGACTGCAAAGCGCAACGGCGCCTCCGTCTCCGGCCCCATCCCCCTGCCCACCAAGAAGGAAGTTGTTACCATCCTTCGCGCTGTTCACAAGTACAAGGACAGCCGTGAGCAGTTCGAGCGTAGAACCCATAAGAGACTGATCGATATTCTCAACCCCAACCAGAAGACCGTTGAGGCCCTCATGAGCCTGGATCTTCCCGCTGGTGTTGAAATTGAGATAAAGCTGTAATCCTTATACATTATATATAAGGATTCACCGCTGCCCGCACTGTGAGACACTGCGAGTCTTTAGCAGCGGGCACGGGTCATGTTGGCGGCCACCCAATGTGCTGTCAACCAATAACCTAAATGAAAAGGAGTAAACCCAAGATGAAGAAAGCAATCATCGGCAAGAAAGTGGGCATGACCCAAATCTTCGATGAGCTCGGCAAGGTTATCCCTGTTACCGTTGTGGAAGCAGGCCCCTGTGTCGTTACTCAGAAGAAGACCGTAGAAACCGACGGCTACAATGCCGTACAGCTGGGCTTTGACGATGTCAAGGAATCCAAGCTGACCAAGCCGGAAGCAGGCCACCTGAAGAAGGCTGGCGTGGCTCCCAAGAAGTACCTGAAGGAGTTCAAGCTGGAAAACGCCGCTGAGATGAACGTTGGCGACGAAATCAAGGCTGACACCTTCGCAGCCGGCGATATGATTGATGTTACCGGCATCAGCAAGGGCCACGGCTATCAGGGCGTTATCAAGCGCCACAACGCGCACCGTATCGATATGACCCACGGTGGCGGCCCCGTTCACCGTCATGCAGGCTCCATGGGCGCTCTGGATGCAGCTCGCATCTTCAAGGGCAAGATTGGTGCCGGCCAGATGGGCAATGAGCAGGTTACCATTGAAAACCTGGAAATCGTCAAGGTTGACGCAGAACTGAACATGATTGTTATCCGCGGCGCCATTCCCGGCCCCAAGGGCGGTCTTGTTTACCTGCGGAACACCGTGAAGAACAACAAGGTAAAGCAGGCTGGTGCAGACATCAGCAAGAACCCGCAGAAGGCTTCCGGCAGAAATCCCCAGAAGGCTTCCGCAAGAGGCTAAGGAAAGGAGAGCTTAAAACATGCTTAAGACAAATGTTTATGATATGTCCGGCAAGATTGTTGGCGAGCTCGAACTGCCTGAGGCTCTGTTCGGCGTAGAGGTCAATCAGTCTGTCGTTCACGACGTTGTTAAGAA
>JAZOQT010000033.1:0-28201 GCA_045656245.1 Faecousia sp. | reverse complement strand
AAACAGAAATTGCCTACAGCATTACCCGTCTGGCAATTTCTCTGGCCCGTTGCAAGCAATACGCGGAGGCTCTGCCCCTGTTCCGGGAATATCTGGATATGTGCATTCAGCTTCACGGGGAAACCAGCAGTCAAACCCTGTACGCCATGAGCGATCTGGCGACAACCCACAATCAGCTGAAGCAGCACGACCAGGCTTTGCCCCTGTTCCAGAAATGCCTGGAGCTGCGCAAGCAGGTATTGGGAGATACCCATGCCGACACCTTGCTGACGATGCGCAATGTGGTTATCACATTGCGGTATCTGAACCGCCATGAAGAAGCAGTTCAGCTGGGTCGGGAGCACCTGCGTCTTCTCTCCGAAACCCAGCCCCACAACGAGGCGGAAATCTCTTACGCGCTGGGCCGGCTGACAAGCTCTCTTGTCCGCTGCAGACAGCATGAGGAAGCGCTTCCCCTATTCGAACAGTATCTGGATTTGTGTATCCAGGTATTTGGAGAAGCCCATGTCCAAACCCTGTACGCTATGAACGACCTGGCCGCAACCCACAATCAGCTGAAGCAGCACGACCAGGCTCTGTCCCTGTACGAAAAATGCTTTGAACTGCGCAAGCAGGCATTGGGAGATACCCACGCCGACACCTTGCTGACTATGCGCAATGTGGTTATCACCCTGCGCTATCTGAACCGCCATGAAGAAGCGGTTCAGCTGGGCCGGGAGCATCTGCGTCTTCTCTGCGAAACCCAGCCCCAAAACGAGATGGAAATCTCTTACGTGCTGGGCCAGCTGGCAAACTCTCTTGTCCGCTGCAGACAGCATGAGGAAGCGCTTCCCCTGTTCCGGCAGTATCTGGATTTGTGTGCCCGGTTGTTTGGACAAACCCATATACAAACCCTGTATGCCATGAACGACCTGGCGGCAACCCACAATCAGCTGAAGCAATATGCAGAGGCTCTGCCTCTGTTCCAAAAATGTCTGGAGCTGCACAGACAGGTATCCGGAGAAACCCACGGCGACACCTTGCGGTCCATGCGGAACGTGATGATTACACTGCGCCTTCTGAACCGCCACGAGGAGGCCGTTGCGCCGGGTCGGGAGCACCTGCGCCTTCTGCGGGAAGCTTACCCTGACAACCAGGCAGAAATTACCTACGCTCTGGACAGGCTGACCAACTCTCTGATCCGTTGCAAGCAATTTGAGGAGGCCCTGCCCCTATTCGAACAGTACCTGGATTTGTGTATCAAGGTATTCGGAGAAACCCATGCCCAAACCCTGTGCGCCATGAACGACCTGGCTGCAACCCACAATCAGCTGCAGCAGCACGACCAGGCTCTCCCTCTGTTCCAAAAATGTCTGGAGCTGCGCACGAAAAAATTTGGGGAATCCCACGTTTCCACCTTGTTCACCATGCGCAATGTGGAATACACGCTGATTCACCTGGGAAGACACAAAGAGGCCAATGCCATTCATCTGAAATACGAGCAGTTGCAAGCCTCCAGCCAATGGCGAACACCCCCGCGCCCTCTCTCCTGACCGAATTTTCGGTTTGCGTGAATGCTTCCTTTTGCCCGGAGCTTTGATAATTCCCCATAGAAATGCGCATTTTAGTAGCAGAGAGATTTAATTTTGGATAAAAGTGAGGAAATCGTAAATGGATATTTTTAACGTGCTGACGCTCATCGGAGGATTGTGCCTTTTCCTGTTTGGCATGAACCTAATGGGCAGCGCCTTGGAGCGAAGCGCCGGAAGCAGGCTGGAATCCATGATTGCCAGGCTGACGTCGGGCAGATTTACCGGACTTCTTACCGGCGTGGGTGTTACGGCAGTTATACAAAGCTCTTCCGCAACAACCGTTATGGTAGTGGGCTTTGTAAACTCCCGCCTCATGACATTAAAACAGGCGATTCCCGTGATTATGGGCGCCAACATCGGCACCACCGTTACCGCCTGGATTCTCAGTCTCAGCGGCATTTCCGGAAGCAGTCTGTTTCTGCAGCTTCTGAAGCCCTCTTCCTTTACGCCTGTTCTGGCGCTGATTGGCATTATTCTCTTTATGTTCACCAAGAGCAGCAAGAATAAAGATATCGGCACTGTGCTTCTGGGTTTCGCCACTTTGATGTTCGGCATGGAAACCATGACCGGCGCCGTCTCGGGGCTGCGTGATATCCCTGCCTTCCAAGAGCTGTTTCTTATGTTCAAAAACCCGATCCTCGGTGTGCTTGCCGGCGCTGTTTTAACCGCCATTATTCAGTCCAGCTCCGCATCTGTCGGTATCCTGCAGGCCCTTGCGGCAACCGGCGCCGTATCCTACGGCGCGGCAATCCCCATCATTATGGGTCAGAATATCGGCACCTGCGTAACGGCAATGCTCTCCTCCGTGGGTACCACCAAAAACGCAAAACGCGCCGCGCTGGTACACCTGTCCTTTAACATAATCGGAACGCTGGTGTGTTTGGCAGGCTTCTGGGCAGCGGATGCGCTGTTTGCGCCGGCGCTGTTTGGCGAAGCGGCAACCTTCTCTGGAATTGCCACCGCCCACTCTGTTTTCAACATTGCCTGCACACTGCTGCTTCTGCCCATGTCCGGACTTCTGGAAAAGCTGGCCTATAAGCTTGTTCCCGATTCCACCATTCCCGAAAAGGCCTCCGAGCTTGATGACAGACTCCTTGCAACCCCCGCCATTGCCCTGGAATGTGTTCACAACCTGACCTTCGATATGGCAAAGGTGGCTACCGACGCGCTGAAAAACAGCATTGACTGCCTTTCCGCCTACGATAAGCAAAAGGCCAAGGCCGTCCGGGACGCCGAGGAAAAAACCGACCACTATGAGGATATTATCGGCAGCTATCTGGTTAAGCTCAGCGGCAAGCAGCTGAACGACACCGAAGGCGCCACCGCCTCCATGCTGCTGAAAGCCATCGGCGATTTTGAGCGTATCTCCGACCATGCGGTAAACATTCTGGAATCGGCAGAGGAGATTCGGGAAAAAGGAATCGCGTTCTCCAAGAACGCCAAGCAGGAAATGGACAGCCTGCAGGCGGCAACCCTTGAAATTGTATCCCTTTCCTATCTGGCCTTCACCGAAAACAATGCCGACCAGGCTAACCTGGTTGAGCCCCTGGAGCAGGTAATCGACAAGATGAAGGAGCTTCTGCGCACACGGCACATTGAGCGGCTCCGCTTGGGCGACTGCGGAATTGAAGCGGGCTTTGTCTGGAGCGACCTGATTACAAACATGGAACGGGTTTCCGACCACTGCTCCAACATCGCAGGCTGTGTTATGGACGCAAGCGAGCAGAACATGAACATTCACGAGTCCCTGAAAATGCTCAGAAGCGACAACGCCTTCTACAGAGAAAAATACAGGGAATATTCAGACAAGTACCTTTCCTTCGTATAACCGGATGCGGACAACAAAAAGCAGGGTGATTACACCCTGCTTTTTTCTGGCGCATTTTGCAACGCGCCTTTTCACTTTTTGTTACAATCCCAAAATGTATTCGGCGGTCTTATGGACGATTTGCTTGTCCCCAGATGGTATTGTTTATTGCGGAATACCCAGCTTTTTCAACAATTTTTCTTCTTTTTTCTTATATTTTTCTACGACCTTAGGCCAATGCTTGTCCCATATCTTGAACAGCGGCTTTTCCAAGAACAGAATCCGCAGATAATCAATCGCAGCACCAATTGTAAATACCATCAAGACGCTGCTGATGGCGTGCAGAGGCAGCCAAGCTTTGTCAAATGCACCTACATTATTCAGCACATCCTTCCAAAGCCATTGCCGCATGGTATCGCTGTTGGCATGGATCAAGAGTACGCCGAAACAGGTGGATGCTACAGCGTTGATAAATCTGTTGTAGGGGATCTTCACATTTTTGAAGAACATAAAGGAACTAAAGCCGGTAGCGAATGCCAAAAGTGCATTGGAATCCGTTAAGAAATACAAGCCACCGTTTCTGTGTAAAAATGTTGTAGCTGCCCACTGGCCGGCCACCACACTGGTTATGCTGATACCCAAACACACCAACATAGCCCGACCCCAGAATTTGGTGCTTTCAAACAGCTTGCAAGGATACAGCCGCACATAAGAAGCAAACAGATACAAAACGAAGAACCAGGAAACATAGTTCATTTTTACTGTGAATATGGGTTTAAAGGTTTCAAAGAAAATGTAAATATACGACATTAACAGCATAAGATACGCATGCTGTTTCTGTGTGAGATTTTTTACCAGCACATTGATAAAGGGAATTGTCAGCATAAACACCAGATAGGTGGGCGTAAAGCCATCGGCAATCTTAGAGATGGGAACCAGTCGGAACAAAGTTTCAAAATTCAGCTGTTGATAGCCGGTGATCCAAAAAATGGCATTGACGGCAAAACGGTAGAATATAACCTCCAGCAACAGCTTGAAGTACTTCTTTGCTGTAAGGGTAGATTGACACATAAAATAACCGGTAATCAACACAAAGCAGTTAATTCCGGTTTTTCCCCATGCGCCAAATATCAGCAGAAGCATGGATCGCACACTTAAAGGATCTTCAGTAATGCACTGATAAAGACCGGAATTGACCACATAATGTCCTGCAATAATGCCCAACATGGCAATGATGCGGAACAACTCCAAATTGGTATTTCTCTGCTTATTTATCGTATTTTGGTTTAATTTTTGAACTCTTTCCATATAAATACCCCCTTTTTGATGATATAATTATATATTGACCCATATGGCTTGTCAAGAAATTAGAAAGGAACGGGTTTCCGACCACTGTTCCAACATCGCAGGCTGTGTTATGGACGCAAGCGAGCAGAACATGAACATTCACGAGTCCCTGAAAATGCTCAGAAGCGACAACGCCTTCTACAGAGAAAAATACAAGGAATATTCAGACAAGTACCTTTCCTTCGTATAACCGGATACGGACAACAAAAAGCAGGGTGATTACACCCTGCTTTTTTACTATCTTTTTCCGGAAACACCCGGTATCAGATTTCCCATTCCTTAATCCACCGGATATAAGGAATGCCCTCGTCATTAAACTGAACAGGAAGCCACACGTAGGTTGCCTGGCTAATGTCCCTGTCCGTCAATTTCTCCTGTTCCACCTTAGGAAGCTTGTATTCCGACTTTCCGGCAAAACCGCCTTCAAACACCCTGTCCATATTTGGCATATCCAGAGGCATATCCGTCAGCCACCGGTCTCCCAGGGCGATATATACCTCTTTTTTGCCCGGGTGCTGAAATACAGAGGAAAACTGGGCGCAGAAGGAATCGTTGTTGTGGTCATCTACACAGGTTTTCCCCAGATCCTTCCATTGGCCATGAAGGTCGGTAATGTCATAGGTAATAGAGGCGTTGGGATAATAGCTGGTTGTGCCGGAGGTGAGCAAATAGTGTCTACCGTTTCGCTCAAAATGGGCCGGGGCTTCCCGGACAAATGGCGGCGTTCCCAAATGCAGATGCTCACTGTAACGGTCAGTCAGGCCCGTATAGTCCTCCGTCAACTCACGCACCACCATACACGAATGGGGGTTTTCAAATACGACATACCCTTTCCCGTCCATCTCAAACAGATCCAGATCTCCTGCATAATGCGGTGTAGGCTCTACCACGCCCCTCAGCTTCATGGTAGTCAGACTGTCCCCCACGCAGACCGCAAACACCGCATGGTTAAAATCCATGTTTCTGGCCACCTTTGTCCAGCAGACGTATTTTTTGGTTTTTGCATTGTACAGAACATGGGGGCGGTCAGCCACCGAGCCGTAATAAAATACATCGCTTCTCTTTCTGCTGTATCTTATGAGATAGCCTTCGTCCTTCCAGTTGTACAGGTCCTCCGAGGAGTACACCTTTGCGCCCTTATGGCGGTAGGGACAGACCTCTCCCGTCGCCTTTCCTGTTACACCCTCCTTGTTCTCTCCGTACCACCAGAATTTGTTATCTGCGTACAGAATCGAACCACCGTGGGCCTCAATTTTCTTCCTGTTGTTGTCGTACCAGAATTTTCCCGGTCGAAAGGCTGTATACATAGCCACACTCCTTACTGTCTTATGTCAGTTATTCCTGCTCGTCCCAAAGGAACTCCACTTCCCGTATCATTCGGTGGTTCTTTCCGTAATAATCATAGGATATTTTGTCGCAGGAGCGGTTGAATCTCGCATGCAAATCACAGCGAATGTCTTCTATTGTTTTCTTATGCCGGGCAGGCAACAGATACTCTGTAGCTCCGCTTTTGAATGAATGGATAAAGATCCCCCGGTAGCCCAACTTGTCGGGATAGGCATCTCCTATAAAAATATCCGTATCCCTGGACATGAACAAGCAGTGAATATCCCGCTGGTTAAAGTAATCGTCTTCAATTTTCGTCCGCTTGTCGGTAAGGTCCTCAATGAGATACAGCCCCGATCCCTGGTCCAGAATGGACCAGATCATAAACTCCCGATCATTACGCCAGTGATAGTGGGAATTGACGGAAAAATCCGTCAAAACGCAGACATTTTCTCCGTTTCTGTCCGCGGTAATCAAAATGGTAAACCACTGCCCGGATTCCGCCCGCTGGAAGGTTCTGACCAGCATCAAAAATCGCTCCCCGGAGGGATTGAAGGAGATGTGGTTGACCACAATTTTCTGCCCTTTGTATTCCCGAGGCAGATATTTTTCGGAAATTTCAGCATAAGAAAGCACCAGTCGGCTGGTGTTATGCTCCAAATCCACCACATACACGCCATCGTTGTCTGGGGTGTTGACATCCGCATAAGGGTCCTTTTCATTGCTGTAGCCGTAGCCGGGACGGTAATCGTAAATCCGGGCGAAATTGATGGACAGACCCCATTTTCTATCCTCGGACAGGTTTGCCAAAGGCATGTCGATGATTCTACGCTCCTTGGTGCAAATATCCTCCACCACTGCGCAGAACCGATTGTCCAGGTAGGCATTGTAAATCAGATGGGTATTGTCCATCCACTGCAGTAGCGCGCCCTGCTGGAAATTCCAGGCAAGGGTCTGCCCCACCTTGCAAAATACACCTGTATCCAAATCAATGTAGCCAACCTCACAGACGTCCTCCGCCGTGGGCAGGCGGTCTGCCTCCTTTACCCGGTGGCACAAGTGCTTTTTTTCGTCCGGGCTATATGGCTGTAAATCGTAATAGCCGTAAAAATAGTGATACCCGTCATTGGGGGTAATTCTTGTTTCCTTGATTTGTTTCATAACAGACTCCCTTTTCCAGAATACCAGTCGGATAACATGAACATTTATCTCTGAATCCGGCCGGATGCATCTCCGCCAACCAGCTTTTCCACCTCTGCCACCGTTACCATATTGAAGTCCCCCTCAACAGAGTGCTTCAGCGCAGAAGCCGCCACTGCAAATTCCACCGCTCCCTGGGTGCCCTTTCCTGAAAGTAGGCTGTAAATCAATCCGGCGCCAAAGCTGTCGCCACCACCCACTCGATCAACGATGTGCAGGTCATATTTCTTAGAAAAGCAGTATTCCTCCGTTGCCGCGTCATAGAGCATGCCGCTCCAGCCATTGTCGAATGCGCTGTGGCTTTCTCGCAAAGTTATGGCCACCTTATGGAAGTCAAATCGGTCTGCCAACTGCTTGGCTACGGACTGATAGCCCGCATGATTCAGTGTTCCACCGTAAATATCTGTAGCATCAGCCTCAATGCCGAACACGTCCTTAGCATCTTCCTCGTTGGAGATGCAGACATCCACATATTGGCACAAATCCGTCATTGCCTCCCGGGCCTGCTGCCTTGTCCACAGCTTGGCTCGATAATTCAAATCGCAGGAAATTTTTATGTCCCTGGCCTTAGCCGCCTTGCAGGCCTGCCGACAGATGTCCACCAGATTGCCTCCCAGAGCCGGTGTGATCCCGGTGAAATGAAACCAGTCAGCGCCGTCAAAAATCCTGTCCCAGTCAAAATCCGCAGGATTTGCCTGCGCAATGGCGGAATTGGCCCGGTCGTAAATACATACGCTCCCCCGCTGTGAAGCGCCCTTTTCGTTAAAGTAAATACCTACCCGTTCTCCCCCGCGGGTAATACAGGTAGTATCCACGCCGTAGCGACGCAAAGCATTCACCGCCGCCTGACCAATGGCATGGGCGGGCAGCTTGGTAACATAGGCGGCATCCATGCCAAAATTCGCCAACGACACCGCCACATTAGCCTCTCCCCCGCCAAAGGAAAAGGCCACCCGGTCGCATTGGACAAAGCGCTCATAGTGATACGGCTGCAATCGGAGCATCAGCTCCCCAAAGGTAACTACTCTCGCCATCTTTTTCCTCCTATTATCCGCCCAGAGCAGCGCTACGGGCTTCCAGACACAGTGCTGTGATTGTATCAAAGTTGCCGGCGGCAATCTCTGCCTTTGGGCAAATCCAGCTGCCACCTACCGCATGGATAAACGGAGCGGTTACATATTGGCGAATGTTCTCGGTATTGACACCGCCGGTGGGCAAAAACCGCACGCCACCAAATGGCGCAGCCAGATTTTTCATGGCATTTAAGCCGCCATATACATTGGCGGGGAAGAATTTTACCACCTGCAGCCCCAGCTTCATGGCTGCCATAATTTCCGTGGGAGTAACACAGCCGGGAACGACAGCAATGCCGTTTTCCACGCACCAGCAAACCACCTGGGCGTCAAACCCGGGAGAAACAATAAACTTCGCCCCCAGAGAAACCGCCAGCTTACACTGGTCAATATTCAGCACAGTACCCGCACCCACCAATACCTCTGGACAGTTTTCCAAAACCGCCTGAATGCTGTCTGCAGCAGCAGCGGTACGGAAGGTAATTTCCATCACATCAACGCCACCGGCCAACAACGCGTTTGCGGTAGGGACAGCATCTCTGGCATCCTCCAGCACCACCACCGGTACAACGATAGCCCGGGCTAATCTTTCCAATACTGTCATACTTCTTTCTCCTTTTCTTGCGGCTCCTTCCCCTTTGGAAAGGGCTGGTCTGTATTTCCCATTTTACATCACAATACCGTCTTTGAAAATAGATATTTCCCGGAAGCCCTTTTCTTCTGTTTTGGTCTGCTTACCGCAGGCAATTTCCAGCACCAGCTCCATTAGATCCCCCGCCGCTTCCTGTGGGGTTTTTTCTCCGTCTGCCACCACCCCTGCGTTAAAATCAATCCAGCCGGCTTTCCTGTGAGCCAGAGATGTATTCGTGGCGATTTTCATGGTGGGAGCGGGCGCGCCAAAGGGCGTACCCCGGCCGGTTGTAAACAGAATGATATGCGCACCGGCGGCGGTCAGCGCCGTGGAGGAAACCAGATCATTTCCCGGCCCATACAGAAGGTTCAGCCCTTTTTCGGTAACGGTGTCCCCATAGCCAATCACATCAGCAACCGGCGCGCTGCCCCCTTTTTGGACACAGCCGCAGGACTTTTCCTCCAGAGTAGTAATGCCCCCCTGCCTGTTTCCGGGGCTGGGATTCTCGTAAATCACCTCGTTGTGGCGCATAAAATATTCTTTAAAGCCGTCAATCATACCTACAGCCTTGTAAAATACCGCCTCAGTAGCGCACCGGTTCATCAAAAGTGTCTCCGCGCCAAACATCTCCGGTACTTCTGTCAGAATCGTCGTGCCACCCTGGGCCACCATCATATCGGAGAATTTCCCCACAACCGGATTGGCGGTAATGCCAGAAAGTCCGTCGCTACCGCCGCATTTCATGCCAATCACCAGCTCCGATGCAGGAATTTCTTCTCTTTGGAACCCGGCAGCATATGCTGCGCAGGCTTCCAAAAGGCTTCTTCCTTGGGCCAGCTCGTCCTGCACCTGCTGGCAGGTCAAAAACCGGACGCGCTTTTCATCAAACACCCCCAATTCCTCTACAAACTGCTCATGAGTCAAGTTTTCACACCCCAAATGCAGTACCAGTACCGCCCCCGCATTGGGGTGCTTTGCCAGGGCTGCCAGCAGCTTACGGGTCTGGGCATGGTCCTGCCCCGTTTGGGAGCAGCCAAAGGGATGGGTAAAGGCGTACAGCCCGTCAATACTACCCCCTACCAAATCCTGATTTTCTGCCGCCAGCGCCTTTGCTACATCGTTGACACAACCAACTGTAGGCAAAATCCAGATTTCATTGCGGATACCCACCTTTCCATCTGTTCTCCGGTAGCCGCGGAAGGTGCTGGGAACGGCTTTCGGGAGATAGGGAAATTGGGGCTTATATGTATACCCCACCGAGCCGGACAGATTGGTGCCCATATTGTGGGTATGCACCCAGTTGCCGGGGGCAACCGATTGTGTGGCGTGGCCAATCACCAGACCGTATTTCACCACATTTTCACCTTCAGCTATGGTCGTCAGGGCCATTTTGTGTCCCTGCGGAATATCCTCTCCCGCGGTTACCCCCGAAAATACTGTGCCGGCCGCCACCGGCCTCAATGCCACCGCCACATTGTCCCCGGGGTGGATTTGAATAAGGTCTTTCATGAATTTCTCCTTACAGGCATTGCCGATAGGCTTCGATTGCGCCAGCCGTGCGGAGCTTCTTTAAATTTTCCACGGTTGCCGCCTCAAAGCCTGCAATTTCCGTCAAGTCTTGTCCCCACATCTGGGTGTTGGTCATCACATGGTGAACCAGTGCCTCTGGACTGTCGTTGCGATGCTGGTAGTAGAAATCCAAAACCCAATCATCGTCCATAACCGTATAGCTGTCCCCCTTGGGGCGTCGGCATACCAAGCCCTTTTCTGTGCGGGTCTGAATTTCACTGGTGAAAAAGGCAATATACGCTGCAAAGCTTAAGGTCAGACAGGTGGGTAATTCCCCAAACCTTTCTGTATATTCCATGAGGCTGGGCAAATTCCGCGCCCGCCATTTAGAGGAAGAGTTCAGAGAGATGCTCAACAGCTCGTGGTTGATAAAGGGATTGTTGAACCGGTCCTGCACCGCCGCAGCAAAGCCCTCCACATCCTCTCGTTCCAAGGGCAAAATCGGAATAATTTCCTCAAAAATCATCTTGTTCATGTAGCCCCGGACCGCATCGTCGTGCATACAATCCCTGACAATGTCATAGCCGCCCAGATACGCTCCCAGCACAAAGCCGGTATGGGCGCCGTTGAGAATGCGGACCTTTCGCTTCTTGTAGGGAGTAACATCGTCAACTACGGTGCAGTTTACTCCGGCCTTTTGGAAAGGTAGCTGCTGCGCCAGCCACTTAGGACCTTCGATATTCCAGACACCGAACACCTCCCCCACATCCATCAAGGGGTCTATATAGCCGTTTTCCGCTTCCAGGCGGGCCATCTCTGCCTCGTCCCGAATCCGGCCAGGCACAATTCTGTCCACCAAGGTGGAGCAAAAAGTGCATTGCTGCTGAATATAGTCCCGGAAGCCTTGTTCCAAATTCCACCGGTCAATATACTGATTGACGCAGGTTTGCAGCTGCTTGCCGTTGTTGTCAATTAACTCACAGGAAAGCACCGCCAAACCAGGCTTTCCCGCCCTGTACCTGGCATACAGCACCTGGGTCAGCTTACCGGGGAAAGATGAGGCGGGCCTGTCCTCCAGCTTGCAGGCAGGGTCATAGACAATCCCTGCTTCTGTGGTATTGGAAACGATATATTCCAAATCGTCGGAAGTCGCCACTTGCATCATCTGGACATAGCCCTCTTCCTCGTAGGGATTCAGGCAGCGGGAAACCGAGGAGATCACGCGCTTGCTGTCAACCTTTTCCCCATTTTGGGTTCCCCGAAGGTACAAGGTGTACAAGCCCTCCTGCTCATTAATCAGTGTGGAGAGTCCCTGGGCGATGGGCTGCACCAAACAGCACTTGCCGTTCCAGCCGGCCTTTTAGTTGGCTACATCAAACCAATAGTTTACAAATGTCCGGAGAAAATTCCCTTCGCCAAACTGTAGCACCTTTTCCGGCGCATCTTCCAGAATAAACCCCTTATAGCCGGATTCTTTCAGAACCCGATAGTTTAGCCTTTCCATTTTATCCTACCCCCTGTAAGCATCGTAGTATGCCCCTATTATATATGCAAACTTTTTAGTATAAAATAGGCTTTTTTGCGAAAAACATTGCTTTTATTGCGTTTTTGCGCTTGCATTTGGCCCGTCTTGTTTTTATAATAAACAAAAGAGAGGTGTATGTCCATGAAAAAATCCCTACCGGGCTACGATTCCAGACAAATCATGCGCCGCCAAGACTATGAAATTGCCCACAAGCAAGATGCTTATCTAAAGGATGTGGCTCTGCACCATCACGATTTTTATGAGGTGTACTTTTTGATATCCGGGGATATCACCTACATCATTGACGGCAGAACCTATCACCTGATTCCCGGTGATATGCTGGTAATCAATCCCCACGAGCTGCACCAAGTGTTTATCAAACCGGATATGTCGCCCTACGAGCGGTATGTACTGTGGATTGCCCCTTGGCTCATTGAAAAGCTTTCCACGGAAAATACGGATCTTTGCTACTGCTTCCACCCGGAGTATCCGGGGTACAGCAACCACCTGCATCTGCCCAGCGCCCTGCGCAGCGTAGTTCTGACGCTGGTGGACACTCTGGACCGAGCCACCCAGGAAGGCGGCTTCGGGGAGGATATTCTGCCCTACAGCCTGCTCTCCACCTTAATGATTCTCGTTAATCGCATAGCCCAGCAGGGTGGCCGCCAATACCCCGATGCCGACCCCTCCAACCACACGGTTTTGCAGGTAATTGATTACATCAATCTGCACTACTCCGAGGAAATCACCCTTTCCCTTTTGGCCGAGCGTTTTTTCGTAAACAAGTATCACTTAAGCCATATTTTCCAGCAGCACATCGGAACCAGCCCCTACCAATACCTTCTGCGCAGGCGGCTTTTGGTTGCGCGGCAGCTGATGCGCCAGGGGCAAAAGCCCACGGAAATCTATACCCAGTGCGGCTTTGCCGACTATGCCTGCTTCTACCGGGCATTTCGCAGAATATACAGCATGTCCCCCCGGGAATACGTTCGGCAGTTGACGCTACAATAAAAAAGTTTCGTCCACCGCTTGCCTAACACACTTGGATGTGGTATTCTTAAAAAAGCCTGTTTTTGCGGAAATAATAGCCTACGCAAAATCAGCCTTCCCATCACATATTAGGAGGTTTGTTTATGAAATATGCTCGCTTCAAGTGGCAGGTTTCCCCTGTTGCGGCGCAGGAAAATACGGTCAGCGGCAAGCATTACCGCTTTACAGTGCTTACACCCTCGCTGATCCGTATGGAATTTTCCCCCAACGGGGTTTTTGAAGACCGGGCCAGCCAATCCGTGTTTTACAGAGATTTTCCCATCTGCCCGTTTACTTGCACCCGCTCCGGAGATGTCCTGGTTCTGGAGACAGAGAATCTGCTGCTGACCTACCGGGAGGATATGCCTTTCGAGGCGGAGACTCTGACCATCAAGCTGAAAAACGAGCCCGCTTCCCTGTGGCGCTACGGGGAGGATTTTGAGGACCTGGGCGGCACGGTAAAGACCCTTGATCTCGTGGTCGGCGCCTGTAAGCTGGGCAGAGGCATCGTGTCCCGCAACGGTTTTTCTGTGCTGGACGACAGCGATACTATAGTTTTGGAGTCGGACGGCTGGGTCGGCCTGCGGCAGGAAAACACCGTGGATCAATATTTCTTCGGCTATGGCTTTGAATATTTAAAAGCGGTGCAGGATTTTTACCGGCTCACCGGCATTCCTCCCATGCTGCCCGCCTATGCCCTGGGCAACTGGTGGAGCCGCTATCATGCCTATACCCAACAGGAATACTGCGACCTTATTGACCGCTTCCGTGATGAAAACATACCTTTTTCCGTCAGCGTGGTGGATATGGACTGGCACGTTGTGGCCATTCCCGAGGAGCAGAAGGAGAAAGAGCGGCTATTCCAAAGCGGCTGGACAGGCTATACCTGGAACGAAGAACTGTTCCCGGATTACAAGGCGTTTTTGCGCTTCTTGAAGGAGCGGAATCTCCATACGGCGCTGAATCTGCACCCGGCCCAGGGTGTGCGCCGCCATGAAAAAATGTACGAACAGATGGCCCGGGCCTGCGGTATCGACCCCGAAAGCGGGCAGCTTGTCCCCTTCGATGTTCTGTCCCCGGATTTCATGGCGCACTACTTTGATATTCTGCACCATCCCTATGAGGCAGACGGGGTGGACTTTTGGTGGATGGACTGGCAGCAGGGCACGGATTACTGGTGGATTCACCAGCGAAACCAGCCGGGGCAGTACCAAGACCCCAGAGAACGGCTGGACCCGCTGTGGCTGCTGAACCACCTGCATATTCTGGACATTTCCCGCACCGGCAAACGGCCCATGTTCTTCTCCCGTTACTCCGGCCCCGGCAGCCAACGATATCCTGTAGGCTTCTCCGGCGATACCTTTGTAACCTGGGATGCTCTGAATTTCCAGCCCTATTTTACCGCAACCTCCACCAACATCGGTTATACCGCCTGGAGCCACGACATTGGCGGCCATCTGCATGGCTACCGGGACGACCAGCTGCAGGTGCGGTGGCTTCAGTTGGGTGTATTTTCCCCCATTAACCGGCTGCACAGCAGCAACAGCGAATTTCTGGGCAAGGAACCCTGGTGCTACAATGAACCGGCCGAAAGCATCATGAAGAAATGGCTGAAGCTGCGCCACAGTCTATTCCCCTATCTGTATACCATGAACTATTTGACCCATACCCGGCTTCTGCCGTTGGTGCAGCCTATGTACTACAGCCACCCCAAGTGCCAGGCTGCTTACGAGGTGCCAAATCAATTCTGGTTCGGCACAGAGCTGATGGTCGCCCCCATCACCTCGCCTCAGGAACCCACCACCGGCATGGGCAAGGTTACCGCCTGGCTTCCCAAGGGCGATTGGTTTGACTTCTTTACCGGTCTGCACTATTACAGCCAACGGGGCAGAAAAATGAACCTCCACCGGAAGCTGCAGGATATGCCGGTGTTTGCAAAGGCCGGCGCCATTGTGCCTATGGCCCGGTACACGGACAACCGGCTGACCAATTCGGAGCAGCTGGAGGTTACGGTATTCCCCGGGGCTGACGGCAGTTTTGCCCTCTATGAAGACGCCGGCGATTACAGCAACTATCAAAGGGGTGCTTTTGCCACCACCGCCATGACGCTGCGATGGGGTGAATGCGCGGTATTTACAATTTCTCCCGCAACCGGCGACCTTTCCCTGATTCCCCAAAAACGGACCTGGACCATTAATCTGCGGGGCTTCCATAAGGACGCGACGGTATCGGTAAATCTGCCCGGCGCAGAAATCAAGCCCATCGGTAAAACCAACACGTTGCAAATCACCGTAACGGCAGATGTTACCCAGGAAATTACCGTTACCGTCAGCGGCCCGCAGCTCATCCACGATAACAGCGACGTCATGGCGCGCTGCCGGGACATCATTCTGCTGAGCCAAATCAGCGAAAAGGATAAGGTAATGGAGTTTGTTGCCGACCCCGATGCCTCCATTCACACAAAGCTGTGGCGTATCGAGGGCCGCCGCAGAGAGTGGGCAGCTGCCGGCGATGCCATTCGGGAATTGCTGACCCTGACAGAGGAAGAATTTTAAGGAAAACAGCTTACCCTTTATTTCGCACAAAAAGCTTGTAATCCCTCTAAACCTGTGATAAAATACAGTATGTCTATAATTTCCAAAAATATGGACAAAAATATAAAAAGAGGAGAGCGTGAAAGAATTGTTTAATCTGAAGAAAAACGGCACCACCGTCCGCACAGAGATCATGGCTGGTCTTACCACCTTCTTTGCCATGTCTTACATCCTGTTCGTCAATCCCAACATTCTGGGAGAGTCCGGTATGCCCTGGGGCGCAGTGTTCCTGGCAACCATCATTTCCTCCGTCATCGGCACCCTGATCATGGGTCTGGTGGCAAACGTTCCTTATGCGCAAGCTCCCGGTATGGGTCTGAATGCCTTCTTTGTCTACACCGTATGCTTCGGTCTGGGCTTCACCTGGCAGCAGGCTCTGTCCATGGTATTCATCTGTGGTCTGCTGAACATTCTGATCACCGTTACCAAGGTCCGTAAGTACATCATTAAGGCCATCCCCCTGAGCCTGCAGAACGCCATCGGCGGCGGCATTGGCCTGTTCGTTGCCTACATCGGCTTCCTGAATGTCGGCTTCATCGATTTCAGCGCCGGCGTTCCCGCTCTGGCCACTCTGAACACCCCCACCCTGTGGCTGTTCCTCATCGGCCTGGTAATCACCATCGTGCTGAACCTGCTGAAGGTTAAGGGCGCTATGCTGATTTCCATCATTGCTACCACCCTCATCGGCATCCCCTTTGGCCAGACCACCATGGGCGACTCCATCAGCTTCACCGAGGCCTGCGCTGCCCTGCCCACCACCTTCCTGGCTATCTTCCGTGAAGGCGGCATCGTCAGCCTGTTCTCCGATCCTTCCAAGCTGCCCCTGGTGCTGATCACCATCTTCGCCTTCAGCATCACTGACACCTTCGACACCATCGGCACCTTCATCGGCACCGGCCGTCGCAGCGGTATCTTCTCTGCAGAGGACGAGGCCATGATGGAGACCAGCTCTGGCTTCAAGTCCCGTCTGGACAAGGCTCTGTTTGCTGATGCTACCGCCACCTCCATCGGCGCTCTGTTCGGCACCTCCAACACCACCACCTTCGTCGAATCCGCTGCCGGTATCGGCGCAGGCGGTCGCACCGGTCTGACCTCCGTGGTCGTTTCCCTGTGCTTCATCGCCTCTGCCTTCCTGGCAACCTTCGTCAGCGCAGTTCCCTCCGCTGCTACCGCTCCTGTGCTGGTCATGGTCGGCGTGATGATGGCCTCCTCCTTCAAGGACATTGACTGGACCGATCTGGACGAAGCCGTGCCCGCTTTCTTTGCCGGCCTGTTCATGGCTCTGTGCTACAGCATCTCCTACGGCATCGCTCTGGGCTTCATCACTTACTGCATCGTCAAGATCTGCCGCGGTAAGGCCAAGGAAGTGCATCCCATTCTGTGGGCCTGCACCGGACTGTTCATCCTGAACTTCGTTCTGCTGGCCATCCTGTAAGCCTCTGCATAACAAAAAAAATCAGAAAGACCGCTTTTATAGCGGTCTTTCTTTTTTTTGGTTAAAAAGCTATGCTATCCGCGCACCCCCTGAAGACTGCGCAAATAATGCTCTTTCATCGTTTCTGCCGCATCCTCATGGCGGCCCTTGACCCATCGCGGCAATCCAGGCATAGGTCCGGTTATTCACCCCGAATGAACGACAACACCTGCGTAATATTTTTCTTTCCAAAAGACACCCTTCCGTCCCCCAGGACAAGGCACGGCACACTCATGACGTTATATTGGTTCTTCAGGCTTTCAAAATGGTGAATGTCATACACATGGGCTGTTACATTGGGATTCGCTGCAGCGATGCGCTGGGCCGCCGCCACCAAATCCGGGCACATGGTGCAATTCAGTGTAACCAGAACCTGTATATCCGTGGGCTTTGTGATGGCCCCAATCTCCTGCTGTATCTGTTCGTCTATGGCTTGTCCCGGTCCTGCGGCATTGTAAAGACCCAGCACAAAGGACGTAAACTCATGGCCGCTGGGTACGCCGTGGAAGGCAAGGCCTGTTGGCGTTCCGTCTGCCAAGCAAACTTCCACGCAGGGGACAAAGCTTTCCTGCCCCTGTCTGTCGCATACCTCCAACTCCAGCCTGTCCGAAAGCGCCGCAAGGGCTGTTATAAAGCTTTCCAGCTCCGCCGAAATCGGGCAGCTGTCCAAATAGAGCTTCAGCAGCAGCGGTCTTTCCATTCGGCGGAATACGGTGTCCAGCTGCTGCCGCATCTCGGGTGTAAACAGGTCCTGCTCACCTGCAGAACCCACTGGCACAGATGCTTCCACACTGGCTTGCCGGTGTTTTTCCGCCGGAAATTCGGGTTTCAGACCGGTTTTTCGCTGTATGGCAGCCACATACTTCTCCAGCTCCGTTGCGGCCAATGCGCCGTCGGCGGTGGCGGTTACTACCTGTCGCAAAGGTTTGATGCACACATCCCCCGCGGCATATACACCTTCTTTATTTGTCTTTTGCGCTGCGTCGGTTACAATATAGCCCTGCCCGTCCAGCTCCACCACACCCTTCACCGCCTCTGTAGCCGGCGCGTACCCGGCAAACACAAAGACGCCAAAGGACTCTTCGCTTCTGTATTCCGTAACCTCTCCGGTGGCGGTATTTTGATACCGCGCGTAGGTCAGTCCGTTTTCGCCGGATACTTCCTCCATCACCGTGTTGGTCAACACTGTAATCTTTTCATGATTTTTCGCCTGGTCCGCCACGGATGCGGCGCAGGAGAAGTCCTCTTTTCTGACCAGAACGGTTACATGCCGGGCAAATTTCGTCAGAAATACACTTTCCTCCGCTGCCGCATACCCGCCGCCAACCACAAAAATCTCTTTCCCTGTGAAAAACTCCCCGTCGCAGGTGGCGCAGTAGGCAACGCCCCGGCCCTTGTTTTCTTCCTCGCCTTTGAAGCCAACCTTTCTCGGGTGGGCGCCGGTTGCCAGCAAAATGCCGAAGCAGCGGTAGTCTCCCTTGCCGGTATGCACTGTCTTGATATCCCCGTCAAGATCAAAGCCGGTGGCTTGCGTCAGCAGAAACTCTGCGCCGAAGCCCTCCGCCTGCTGCTGTATGGTGTCCGTCAGGGCCTTGCCGCCGGTTTTGGCAATGCCGGGATAGTTGAGCACCTCATGGGTAATGGCAATCTGACCGCCGAACTGCTCCTTTTCCAAGACCAGCACCCGGTATTTTGCCCGGGCAAGGTAAAGGGCGGCGGTCAGCCCCGCAGGGCCACCGCCGACAACAACTACATCATACAAATTTTCCATCACAGCTGACCGACCAGGTCCAGACTGGGCTTCAGGGTTTCGCTGCCGGGCTTCCAGTTGGCAGGACAAACCTGGTCGCCATGGGCATGGACAAACTGACAGGCCTGCACTTTGCGCAGCAGTTCCTCTGCGTTTCTGCCCACATTGCCGGCAGTTACCTCGTAGCCCACAATCTTTCCCTCGGGATTGATAATGAAGGTGCCGCGCTCGGCAAGGCCGTCCGCTTCAATCAGCACCTCAAAATCCTTGGAGATGCTGTGGGTCGGGTCCGCCAGCATGGGGTAATTAATTTTCTTGATTCGGTCGGATGCATCGTGCCACGCCTTGTGGACAAAGTGGGTGTCGGTAGACACGGAATAGACCTCACAGCCGATGGCCCGGAATTGCTCATACTTGTCCGCCAAATCCTCCAGCTCCGTGGGACACACAAAGGTAAAGTCCGCCGGATAGAAGAAAAAGACACTCCATTTTCCAAGGATATCTTCCTTGCTGACAAACTTAAAATCATTTTCATGATAGGCATAGGTGCGAAAATCAGAGATTTCCTTGTTGATCATAGACATACTTACTTCCTCCATAAATTGTGTTGATTGCAAAATGCGTATACCGCCCGGACCTCGTCTCCATCGCAAATCGAAAACTTTGCTTTGGGCTTGTCCTCCGGGTCAAGATGGGCATACTGAATGCCGTGTTCCGTTTCCATGCACACCCATTCGATATGGTGTTCCCGGGTCATGGGATGCTCTACAGCGCCAACGGTTACATGGACAGTATTGCCATCCACCTCGTATACCGGGGTATGTTTTTCCCCGGACGCTTCTGTTGTGCCGGGAATCAACTCCTGCATTTTTTCGCCGCAGCAATAGACCGGAACACCCTTGTCCCGAATCATGGCTACGATGTTGCCGCAATGCTGACAAATCAAAAATTTTTGTTTCATGATTTATCCCTCCTGTAAAAAGTGTGTCCAAACGGAAGGCAATAATGCATAAAAGTCTGGACATACTAAAGCCTGAGAGGACGTGAAAAAATGGCATATAAACGCGGATTTATTCCATACGCATTGGCCGCTCTTTTAATTGGCTTGGTGGGTGGCTTTTCCACAGTTTTAGGTCCTGCCTTTGTTCAGGATATCGGCATTGCCTACAACAACACCACATGGACCGCCGTTGCCCAGGCCATGTCCACTGCCGCCTGCGCCCCCATTTTGGGAAAAGTGGGAGATGTGATTGGCCGCAGAAGGACCCTGCTTTTGGGTATTGGGGTTTTTACTTTGGGAACTGTCCTGTCTGCCATTTCCGCCTCCCTTGGGCTTATGTTGGTTGCCCGTTTTACGGTAGGTGTTGGCACAGCGGCAATGAGCCCTGTGATTCTTGCCTATATTGCAACGGAGTTTCCGCAGGATAAAATCGCAAAAGGCTTTTCTGTGTATATGCTCCTTTCCAGCGCCTCGGTAATCATCGGGCCCACCGTTGGGGGGCTGATTGTTTCTTCTTGCGGATGGCGGGCCATGCTGTGGGTGTGTGTCGCCATTTGCGCCGTGATTTTTGCCGCCTGCGCCCTTACTTCCCGCAATCAGGTATCCACAAGAAAAGCGCTGGAAAACTTTGATATATCCGGCGCGGTGCTGATTCTGATTTTCTTCAGCCTGCTACTGTGCGTCCCCTCCTTTGGGCAGAACTTCGGCTGGACCTCCGTACCGTTTCTTTTTGTGCTGATTGGCTCTTTGGCCAGTTTGGCAGGACTGTTCCTGGCAGAAAGAAAGGCCGCGCACCCAATTCTATCCGCCGGTTTTATGACCCGCAGCGCATTCCTGTTAAGTGTGGTCGCCCTGTTTTTGACCCAGGGACTGATGCAGGCCAACATGACGGGCACCATTGTGTTCGTAAATTACACCCAGCCGGATAACACGGCCATTTCCGGCTATGCAATCTCCGTGATGTATGTGGGTATGTCCTTGGGGGCAGTAGTTTTAGGCCCCCTGGCGGATAAATATGACCCGAAGCGAATCTTGCTCGGCTCTTTCCTTCTGACCGGGCTGGGGTGCGGGATTCTGCTGCTGTTTACAGAGGTTACTTCTGTATTTCTGATGATGGCAGCCCTTGGCATTTTAGGCTTCGGTCTGGGAGGAAACGGCACTATTTTTATGAAGGTCGTCCTCGCCGGACTGACCCCGCAGGAAGCCGGCGCAGGCACGGGAACCTACGGTCTGTTCCGGGATTTAGCAGCGCCTTTCGGCGTGGCCGTCTTTGTCCCGCTGTTTACCAATCAGATTACGGGCGGAATTGCCGCAGGCGCGTCCCAATCTGCGGCGGCCGTTGCTTCTGTCCATTCCCTGGCGGTGGCAGAAATTCTGTGCGTAGTATTGGGCATCGCAGCTGTGCTGTTCCTGCCAAAACGAAAATAAGGAGAATGAAAATGCGGTTGAAAGATAAAGTCGTCCTGGTTACCGCTTCTACCCGGGGAATCGGTCTTGCCATTGTGAAAAAATGCGCGGTCGAAGGCGCCCGGGTCTATATGGCTGCCAGGAATCCGGAACGGGCGCAGGAAATAGCCCGAACCCTGAACGGGGTAAAATGTGTGTATAACGATGCCACCAAGCCGGAAACCTTTTCCTCTATGGTGGAGGAGGTGGTGCTGGATGCCGGCCACATCGACGTGCTGGTGAACAATTTTGGCACTTCCAATCCCGGCAAGGATTTGGATTTTGCCAATACGGATTCCCAGGTCTTTCTGGACACAGTGAACTTGAATCTTCGAAGTGTCTTTCTGGCAAGTCAGGCTGCGGTCAAGCATATGACAGAGCACGGCGGCAGTATCATCAACATTTCCTCTGTTGGCGGTCTTGTACCGGACATTTCCCAGGTTGCCTACGGGACAAGCAAAGCCGCTATCAACTACCTGACAAAGCTGATTGCTGTGCAGGAGGCGAAGCACCGTATCCGATGCAATGCCGTGCTTCCCGGTATGACCGCCACAGAAGCAGTGGAAACGCACCTGTCAGACGAGTTCCGGAATCTGTTCCTGCGCCACATTCCGCTGGGCCGAATGGGATTTCCGGAGGAAATTGCCGAGGCGGTGTGTTATTTCGCCAGTGATGCCTCCGCCTACACCACGGGTCAGATTCTCACCGTCTCCGGCGGCTTTGGTCTGGCCACCCCTGTATACGGGGATTTGGCCGGCAAGGACAACCGACGGTGATTCTCCCCGGGAACGATATAAAAACACAGCGCCATCCAATCCGGATGGCGCTGTTTCACTGTTACCGCCCTTTTCCAATCACACCGCAGGCGATTTTCTTCCCAGCATTGCCGGCAGGCTGAGAGCGAAAGTCGTCCGGGTCGCTGTGAATAACCACAGTTCGCCCAATAATTTCCTTCACGGAAAACCGGTCCGTCTTTACGGACAAATATGCCCTTCCTCCACACGCCAACAGCGGCGGCAGGTCCCCCGGGTGTTTTGGATGGGCCTGACCGGCGGGGTTGTAGTGGCTTCCTGTCCCGGAAAAGTCCGTTCCGCAGCAGCTTTCCCCCTGATGAATGTGGAATCCGAAAAATCCTGTTTCACTTTCCCTGGGCAGACCGGAAATCCGCGCCACAATCCATACGCAGCCGTCCTCTTGGAAAAAATCAACGCAGCCGGTCAGCTGCGGCGCATCCACTCCCCCCTGAATCCGCGCCACAGCATCCGGACAATTTGTGCAATGTTGCATAGAATCACCTCGTATCAGCCTATGTCTGCAGCTGTGTTTTGCGACAAAGATTTTTTGTTCTTCCTGACAGGCTCGTTCAACGCAGGCGCGAATGGTTCTTGCGCACCGGACAGCGATATGATAAAATGAACGCAAAAGGAGGGAACGGTATGACACTGATCCTTTGGACCGGAAAAAACGGCGAGCTGATGTTCAACCGCCGCCGCTGCAGCCGCGACCGCGGGGTAATCTCGGATATTCTCACCATGTATGACCCGTCTGAAATTTGCGTCAGCGCCTACTCATCGCCTCTGTTTGACGGCGCCCGGGTAATCTCCCGCCTGTCGGAAGCGGAGGGCGGCGTGGTGTTTTTGGAGGATTTCCCCTTGCCCCCCGCCCTGGCGCAGGCAAGGAAACTGATTGTCTACCGTTTTGACCGGGTTTACCCCGCCGATGTGCGTCTGGAGATTCCCCAGGCCTTTCATCAGACGCACAGCGCAGAGCTTGCCGGCCATTCCCACGAAAAAATCACCCGGGAGGTATACGAAAAATGAAACGCAGATTTAAGCGCTCCAAATACTCCCTGGCCGTATCCGTCGTTGTTCTGGCAATCGCCGTGGCGGCATGGTTTTTGAACCAAGCCCCCGCGCCCGTTGTTGACCGAAACGACATTCCGGACTTTGCCGGCATGGCTTATGTGGAAATTAACGGCAATGTCCCCTATTTCACCCAGGCGGACATGACCACAGACAGCTACGAAACATACGCCCCGCTGGATTCTCTGGGGCGCTGCGGCGCAGCCGTTTCCTGCATCGGCAAGGACCTGATGCCAACGGAGGAACGGGGCAGCATCGGACAAATAAAGCCCAGCGGCTGGCAGACCGTAAAGTACGATTTTGTGGACGGAAAGTATCTGTATAACCGCTGCCACCTCATCGGCTTTCAGCTCACCGGAGAAAACGCCAACCGGGAAAACCTGATTACCGGCACCCGCTATCTCAATGTCGAGGGCATGCTGCCCTTTGAGAATATGGTGGCTGACTATATCACAGAAACCGACAACCATGTGCTCTATCGCGTAACCCCGGTTTTCGAGGGGAATGAATTGGTTGCCCGGGGTGTACTGATGGAAGCCAAAAGCGTAGAAGATGACGGCGAAGGTATTCTGTTCTGCGTGTATGTATATAACAATCAGCCCGGGGTGGAAATTGACTACCTTACCGGGCAGAGCAAAACGCAAAATTAGGGGTAACTATTTCAGCCTGTAAACAAAAAAGAACACCACCCGTTTGGGTGGTGTTTTCTTTGGTAGGTCGCACTGATTTA
This sequence comes from Faecousia sp., assembly GCA_045656245.1. Lineage (GTDB taxonomy): Bacteria > Bacillota > Clostridia > Oscillospirales > Oscillospiraceae > Faecousia. The sequence goes on along the minus strand of JAZOQT010000033.1, from coordinate 4,327 downwards.
GATATCAGCCAAAAACAGCAGTATACTTATCTCACCACCGAAGAATGACTGTAAATGTAGAATTCCTCCTGACTTGGCATCCACTTCTTTTCTTTTTCGGGGAAAGTTTGATCAAAACTTGCCACCGCGTCAGCATCATCGCAACAATCGGCAGCGGTACTGGGGATATACATCCACTTTCTGCCGTCAAGAGCATCTGGTACAAGCTCGCATACAAGAAGTGCAGTTGGGAAATTGCCGTCAACAACAAAACTTACGTTTTTCTTTTTACAACTTACAAAACCGCGGCTGACATAGTTCCCGGGATTTCCGAAATTAATGTTCACATCGTATCCCATTTTTCTTGCAGCAGCAAAAGAATGTTCTATCAGAATTTTCCCGAGCTTTTGCCGTTGATATTTGGGGGCAACGCAAAGAGGTCCAAAAGAAAGGATTTCTTTTCTTTTACCGCTTTCGTCCTCGAGCCATGCTTTTGTGTACATTATACTGCCTATGATTTTGCCGTCTTTTTCAAGAACAAAAGCAAGTTCGGGTATAAAATCTGGGTGCTTTCGCATCATATGTACATAATAGTGCTCGTCAGCCCCCGGTTTATACACGTTCCAGAATGCCTCGCGGGTGAGTTCTTCAACTTTTCTGTAATCTTTTTCTGTTTCTAAACGTATCGTTAAATCATCCATTTTGAAAATTCCTTTCTTCATTGTCCTTTTGCAATCCATCTCTTTGACCAGGCAAACAATGATTCGGACATCAAATCGAAATCCACCATTCCGCCATTTTTCAAATTCATAAATGTTTCGATAATGACCTGTTCATTGGAAGATACAACTTGGAGCAAGTCCTTTTGATGACAGATATATTTTCCCGTTTGCTTGAAAGCAATTGCCTGTACAATAAAAGAAGCCGATTTATATAAACCTCGCAGAATATCTTCGCTTTTTTCATACCGCAAACAGCTTATTGACGACAATACATGAATGTGCACGAGAGTTAAAACGATTTTTTTCGTAACTAAAAGCGAATAAATTGTAAATCTCCTTGCAATCGCTGTCTTTTTGTGGTAAAATATGTCAAAGATTATGCTGGTCGAATTATATTTAATGCGTTATTCCTAAGTGTGAATTTCGACCATTATTTTTTATCCATTAACCAAGCGGGCGCTTGACACAGAAAGAAGCATACCAGTTAAAGACGGCAAGGTGAAGAAGTATGGAAAATAATCGTAAAAAAGAGGTCATCAATATTTGCTTGGATCACTTCATATCCCATGGTCTTGAGACATCAACGAGAAGTTTGAGCAAAGCATTAAAACTTCAGAATGCAGGATTGTACTATTACTTTGAAAGTAAGGATGAGGCAGTAATTCTCTGTGCTGAGGCTGCGGCCTTGAGATTAGAAACAAATCTTATTGTTGAGGTTAACGCAACTGTTTCCATTCGGACAACTTTCTTTGATGTGCCGGTAACTTCCGGTGTAGATGCAAACGGCGACCCCACTTATGAATTAGATTTCAGCAAAATCGGCTCCGGACGCCAACAGATTGACTATGTAGGCGTTCTCGGTTATTAAGGAGGAAAATATAATGAAGAAAATAATCGCATTATTACTGGTGACCGTTATGATTTTTACCCTTGCCGCTTGCGGGAATAAAGACATACCCGCAGAAACCGACAACAACACCACGCAAAATTCACAACCCGGCGAAAATCAGGAAAGTTCTTTGCAAGACAAAGTCAACGAAAATAAGGATATTGTACTGGAAGCATCTTTTAAGTTTATGGGTTTTAGTATCCCCTATCCTGCGGAATGTTCAAAGAACAACGCTGACTATGGCTACTGGTTTGGTTCCTCCCAATATGCTTTGTTTGCAGAGGCACCAGCTACCGCAGGCATTTTTGACGAAGTCGAAAAGCTGTCTGATGTGCCTGCTGCTCTGGAATCTTACATATGTAAAGCATTGGAGAACAAGCTGCATACGCTCTACACGCTAAATAAGACTGTCCAAAAAATCGAAACCGCAACCGAAGTAACTTATAATGGTGTGAATATGCTCTATACCAAGGGTACTCTCACCAATACAGAAACCAATAAAGTTACAGATTTTGCAGCAATTTATTTATTGGCCGGTGACGAAGGAAATCTTCCTGCCTATATTTTAGGGGTGCCTACATCGGACGGTTATGATATTTCTATTCTTGTAGAAGCCATGGCCAAAAAAATCAGCAAGTAATTCAGGAGTGAGACTATGAGAAAGCAGAACGAAAGAGGTTCTTTTACAATTGAAGCGATATTATCGCTATCTATATTTATGTTTGCTTTTATGGCCATAGTCTCTCTCGCAACCATTGCCAAAGTCGAAAGCACAACCCAATATGCCATCGATCAGGTAGCAAAGGAAGTGGCTCAGTATTACTACATTGCCGAACGTGTAGGCATGAAAGACAAGTTTGTAGATGTCAATGCCGCCATTCCAGTTATCATGGTCGAGCCATTCAAGAGAATACTCAGACTTCTTAATAACCTCAACAATGGCGCCATGATTGTGTTGACGCAGATCCTGAACTGCCATTGATACAATTTTCTTAATTAATTCTTCCACCGCTTTTTCCCTCACCAGTATATCAAGTTTTTACAGCACAATGATGTCTTGTATATAGTATATCATAGGTGTTTTTATATGGTCAAGCAAACGGTCTTCTTTCGTTTTGGCCTGGCAAAACCCCAAAAATGCGCTATCGACCTTCTAAATCAACGATATTGGCATGCATTCTCTGCTTTATTTCGCGCAAACAAGTGGCTCTTGCGATTGGCTCCCGTTATTTTAGATTCTTTAAAACCAAGCAAAAAGTTGCAAAAACAAAGAAAAACCACGGCAAAAGCCGTGGTTTTTATGGTTGCGGAGGCAGGACTCGAACCTACGACCTCCGGGTTATGAGCCCGACGAGCTTCCAACTGCTCTACTCCGCGATGTGGGTACCTCACAAGTACCCACATATAATATCATTGGCCAGTCCCTTTGTCAAGACCTATTTTCTGCCGCTATTTGTCGCTTTCCCCCTCCACAGGTCGAAAACTCCAACCTCGCAAAAATTACGCTCCCTTGAAAAATGCGAAAAAAGTCGAAAAGATACACAGAAAAACCGGTTGCTATTTTCTGACAGCCGTGGTATCCTTGAATCAGAAAAAGAAACTGCGGTGATTCTATGTATAAAATTCTGATTGCGGATAAATCTGAAGACCGCTGTGCCATTTTAAAGGCTACTTTTCCGGAGGATTTTCAAGTTACCTTCTGCCATGATAGCGACACTGCCCGCACCCTTCTGAAGAAACTGCAACCGGATGCATTGATTTTAGACCTGTCTCTGCCCAAGACAGACGGCATTACCCTTCTGATGGAGCTGGGCGGTCATGTTCCTCCGGCAACCTTGGCCGTAGCCGATACGTTGAACGCCTATATGCGCCAGAGTGCCCTGAATTTGGGTGTCAAGCACGTGATGGTGCGCCCCTTTCGCAACAATGCGCCCTATATGCACATTGTCCAGATGCTTCAATTCTCCCGCCGGCCTGCCCCAAAAAATACCATTGCGGATCATTTGAGCCGCCTGGGTATCCTGCCGGGCAGCGACGGTTTCAATCAGCTGCGACTGTGCATTCCCCGATATGCCCAAGACCCTTTTCAGCGTCTGAACAAGGAGTTGTATCCGGCGGTTGCCGCTTTGTGCGGCTGTGAAAGCGGGAGCTCCCTGGAGCGGTCTATCCGCTGCGCCATTAAGACGGCATGGACCAAACGCAACCCGAAAATCTGGGAGGAATACTTCCCCGGGCTTACCCAAAGCCCCAGCAACAAGCTGTTTATCGCCAGATTTGCCGAGTTCGTCATGCCGGAGTATTTTTACTGAACATATAGGTTGCCCTCCCCAGACGGAGGGCAATTTTTTATGGATAGATTCCCGCCCAATCCCTGTGAAGTTACTCCTCCAGGGCGTTTTTCAGCTTCTGCAGGGCTTTTTTCTCAATGCGAGACACATAGCTGCGGCTGATTCCGGTTTTCTCTGCCACCTCCCGCTGTCGGTGGGGCTGATTCCCCTGCAGTCCGTACCGCAGCACCACAATCTCCCGTTCCTGGGGTGTCAGCTGGGTTTCCATTACCCGGTGCAGCTGGGCAATTTTCTGCCGGGTGCTGACGGTTTCCAGCAAATCCTCGTCCTCGCTGACCACATCCATCAGCGACAGCGCCGCCCCATCCGTCCCCGTATCGATGTAATCCGACAGCGACACATCCTGACTGGACTTTTTCTGACTGCGGAAGTACATTAAAATTTCATTT
>JAZOQT010000032.1:0-3315 GCA_045656245.1 Faecousia sp. | reverse complement strand
AATTGCCATACGGTTACGGTCACGGCCGGTCATCTGCAAAATAGGCTCCACGCCTGCCTGCTTCAGCTTGATGCACAGGCCCAGGCCGGTGGCCTTCAGGCTGGCAGACTGCATATCAGTAACATTCACGCCGTGAACCTTGCCCTTGAGCAGCTCCGCTGCTTCCATCTGCTCGGTAAAATCATAACCCTTGGGAGGTGCCATCTCGACAGTTACGCCAAACTTGCCGGATTCCAGTGCTTCTTTCAACATGCTCATTATTTCTTCCCCCTCAAGCTAATGGTTCTGGGATAGGCAAAATCGCCGTAGCCCTTATCCTCACGGCGCTCGGTGAGCTTATTCAGCTGACCGGTAGCCTCCAGACGGTTGTAAATCTTAATCCATGCGCAGTCGTTCTCGGGATTGACCTCGCACTTGCCGTTCTTCTGGCCGCCGCAGGGGCCGTTGGCCAGGCTCTTGGCACACTGGGTAATGGGGCAAACCGCGCCGGTCTGGCCCAGGACGCACTGACCGCAGAAGCGGCAGGCCTCTTCCCAAACACCGAACTTCACAGCTTCGCCCAGATACATGGTGTTGTTGGACGGGTATACAGGCTTATCGTTGGCATTCTTGGCAACACACTGCACGCCGTCGCCGCAGGACATACAAATCACGCAGTCCGGGTCAGCAGCATTGACAGCCTTCATCTTGGTCTTGACGCCCAGGTTCATGCAGCAGTAGTCGCAAATGGTTGTAGCCACCACTTTCTTGCCGGCCTGCTCCAAAACAGCGCTCAATTCCGCAATTTGGGGCTCGCCGCCGGTCTGGCAAGCGGTAGCGCAGCTGCCGCAGCCTACGATGGCTACGGTTTTGGCGTCGCCTACCATTGCCATAACCTCATCGATGGGTTTCTTTTGGGTAATAATCATGGTATTGTTTTCTCCTTCCCGCAAAAACGGTCATTAAAAGAATTATCCGTGACGGCAGAGTTCCCACCCTACCAAGTCTTACCTATGATTATAGCACACCTGCCGGAAAAAGCAACACCCTTTGAAAAATGTTATTTTTTGACGAATGTCTATTTTTATATCCTTCCGCAAAAAAGCACACCGCTAGGTGTGCTTTTTGAAATATCTGTCCCGAAATACAATCAGCTCCGCCAGCAGACATACCGGCAGCGCGGCAAACACGTCCACCGCAGAGTGCTGCTTGATGAACATGGTGGAAAGGCATATCAGAATCACCAGTATTACCACCGCTGTCTTTGCAAGCCATGAGGCCGTCTTCTCCCGAAGCCACACCGAGGCAATTCCCAGAGAATATCCCACATGCAGGGACGGACAAACCCCGGTATTGGTATCCAGGGTATATAAAAGGGAAATCACCCGGGTCAGAAAATTCTCCCTTGGAAACACCTCCGGACGCAAATCCTGCCTTGTGGGAAACGCGATGTAGCAAATCATTGCCACTGCCTGGGTAATCATAATGTAAATCTGCAGCCGCTTAAACTGATCCACATTGTAAAGTGCAAAATACCACAAAGAAAATACAATCAGCCCGTACCATAGAACATAGGGAATCACAAACCACTCGCAAAAGGGAATCCGGTCGTCCAGAGGGGAGTGTACACTGTAGCAATTCTCCGGAGCAATCAAATTTTCTGTAAGGAAATACAACGCAAAGTACACAACCCACCCCAAAAGAAGCAGCAGGTGGGAAAACTCCGGCTGCATCAGCCCTGACAGGCGGAGCTTTCGATAATCAACCTCCTGCTTTCTCATAATCGGCCTCCTGATTGCTGGAATAGGCTACCCCGGGAACCTTGCGGTACGGGATAACCGTATGCTTGGGTAACCGGATTGCCGTTTCGGTAATCTCCCGCATCAAATGGGCGGTAATGTCCTTTCGCTGGGTATCCATATCCACATCCGGCCGGTAATATACCGGCGTTCCCAAATACACGGCTTTCCGCCTGGGGGCTATGTACATAGGCACAAAGGCCAACGACTTGCCTGTGCGTTTATAATACAGCCTGGCCACATCGATATACCTATCTTGAAAGGCGTTGATAATGTGATTAGAAGGCGCGTTATGCTCCGGAAAAATAATCACGTCCTTCCCCTGCTGTAACACCTTTACGGTGTTTTTAAAGGTGGAAAGAATCCGGGCATCGCGGTAGACGCCGATGGTATTGGCATTGTTAAAAACCCACACGGAAAAGGGCGTGATGACATAAGAAAGAAGCCTGTAAAACCAGCGGCTGTACCCGGGCTTCCGGGACCAAAAATCGGAGAAGGCATATCCCGGCACTTCCTTCCACTGCATCATTTCCCCGGCGCACCAGATATCGCTTTCCCTGGGCGGATACAGCTGGCCGATAATCGGCCCATTCATCTGGGCATGGTTTCCCACCAGTATCACAGGCTCCCCGGGGAGCTTCTCCTTCCCTATCACCTGGATTTTCGGATAAAACACACACACCAGCCAACGGATCACCCGGTAACATACATATCCTGTCTTTTTTTCCATAAAACTACCTCCTTCCGCCACATAATATCACAGCATACTCCGCGAATATGAACGAATTATCACGAATCCGTGAATGAGACTGAAAAAATTAATTTTGACAAAACTATAAAATTGTGATAAATTCCCACTTTTTATTTCCTCCCTGCCATTTATAAAACACCCCCCACCCGAATGGGTGGGGGGTTATTTATGGTGGACTTGAGGAGATTCGTTTGCTTTTTCGCCTTTGGTAAAAAGTATCGTTCCGCTGCGTCCAGCCGCAGCGGGCAACCCTCGTCCGCGTTGCATTCTATCGTTCGAATCTCCTCCCGTGAATACCATACCAAATAAGCAACACCACCCAACGGGTGGTGTTGCTTATTTGGTGGACTTGAGGAGATTCGAACTCCCGACCCCCACAATGCGAATGTGGTGCGCTCCCAGCTGCGCTACAAGCCCATTTACCCGAGTATTATACTCCCGGAAAAATCGGTTGTCAAGGGGTAAGGCGGGATTCGACGGTGAGCGCTTCCCCGGTCAGAGGGTGGTGAAATTCGATGCGCTTGGCGCACAGACGCTGGTGGGTGTAGGCGAATTGGAGGGAATATTCCTGGCTTTCTGCGGTGCCGTACTGAGGATCGCCCAGAATGGGGTAGCCTTCGTGGGCGCAGTGAACCCGAAGCTGGTGGGTACGGCCGGTGACCGGCTGGAGGGCCAGTTTGGTGTAGCCTGCGAACCGTTCCAATACCCAAAATTTCGTGACAGAAGGCTTTCCATCTCGGTTTACATAACGCAGTAAACTGGGCAGGGGCCGTCTGGCGATGGGGG
>JAZOQT010000031.1:0-9888 GCA_045656245.1 Faecousia sp. | reverse complement strand
ACCTTCAGCTTGCCCCCCGCCAGATTAACACCATCGGCCTTTTGCACGTATTCCTTTTTGTCCGGAACGGCTTCCAATTCCACCTTGGTAACCTCTCCGTTGTAATAATCAGAGTTCCAGTCCACGTAATCCAGGCAAATCCACTGATTGTTCCCGATTTTTCCCCACATTCGGTCGTTGGAATCGGTCCACTGGGTAATCTGCACCTGGTCGCCCAAATTCTTGGTGCCCACTGCGCTGTTGGAGGTTCCCGCACCGCTGCGCACGTTTACACCGTCAGCATTCACTGTGGCCCATCGGGGCAACACCTGCTCCAGAACATCGTAGTAATTGGAATAGGTGCTGATTTTAATCCAGCCGCCGCTGAATTGACCCCAGATATTGTCGCTGGCGATGGTCTTGATTCGGGTAATCACAAATTCCTCGCCCTTGTTCAGTACGCCCAGCTTTTCATAAGATGTTCCGGGTCCCAGACGAACACTGACATTGGTATTGACATTGGTTACCTTCAGCTTCAGAGCAAAGCTGGACTCCGGCTCGGGAATCACCACCGGCGTGCCGCTTGGCGTTTTCCAGTGAGCGTATATAATCGAGCCGTTTGCCAGAGAGCCGTCCAGGGTTTCCACCTTGGTGCCGCCTTCCCGGGCAGTATACCAGCCGTCAAATACATAGGTAACCGTCTTTCCGTTCTCATCCGGTCCGGTGGGATAGCTGCTGAATTTGGTGCGAACGCCGCCTTTCAGGTTGGAATCGTAGGCGTGAATGGCATAGCTGGGAGTCCCCCCTGCCCCGTCTACAAACACGTACCGCAAATTGCTGGGATACCCCTTGGAGTACACGCCATACATATACATATTGGCCTCTGCCAAGCGGCGGGAAATCAAAATATAGTCGCCGCCAGCCTTGCTGTAAAGGCACATTCCGTAAATCAGGGCGCTACCTACGTCGCCATTGATTACCGCATTGAAGAAATTGCCGTTGGTATCTCTCGTCCACGCCGCGCCGCAGTTGTATGTAAAGGAAACCAGCGCGTCAAATTGGTTCTGTTTCAGGCGCAAAGAGTATTTTGCCGCAAAATCCCGAACAGATTTGATATGTCCGCCCAGTTCCTGCCGCAGAAGCTGCGCCGCCTCCGGTTCTGACAGGGGATTTGCCATGTAATAATCGTATTTGGCCTTATTGTCCGGATTGGACAAATCCAGTCCACAGCAATACGAGCCGTAGCCGATGGAATACTGGCCGTAATCCCAGTAGGGTTTTCCCCCGTTGGTGTAGCCCTCATATAGCTTTATGACATTCAAGCCGTTATCGGATAAGTCCATTTCTGCCGCAGAAACAGACAAATTCAGCTCCGGCAAAGCACCAAACAGCAGCACTGCCGCCAAGATGATGCACAAAAGTCTTTTCCCCATGGGCAAATTGCTCCCCTTTGTTCAAACTATCGTAATTATAACAGATACCGCGGCGCATTGCAAGATGGTCTCCGGCGAAAAATTACATTTTGTTACCGCCTTTTTCCGGGAAATGTTTGGAATTTTTGGGTATTCCAAGGAATGACCGCTGAAACGCAGCAAAATCCTCTGATAAACATAACATAAAAATTCTGACAGTTCTTCTAAAATCGTCCCATTGCAATCCCATAAAGAATGTGATAAACTAGCCTAAAAAGCACAGGAGGTGGCATGATGGCAGAAAAAAGCGCCCTTGTAGGCATGAGCGGCGGCGTGGACAGCAGTGTGGCGGCGTATTTGACCTTGGCGCGGGGCTACCGCTGCGGCGGCGCTACCATGTGCCTCCATGCGCCCCAGGACGCTCCCCAAAGCACCCAACAGGTTGCAGATGCCCAGGGCGTCGCCCAAAAGCTGGGTATTCCCTTTTATGTACTGGACTACTGTGAGGAATTTCGCCGGTGGGTAATGGAGGATTTCGTCCGCAGCTATGAGAACGGGCTGACCCCCAATCCCTGTGTGATGTGCAACAAGCACCTGAAATTCGGAAAATTTCTGGAGGGCGCCCAGGCCCTGGGGTATGACGCCGTGGTAACCGGCCACTATGCCCAAATTCGCTTTGATGCAGGCAGTGGCAGATGGGCTTTGGAAAAAGCGGCAGATGAGAGCAAGGACCAAAGCTATTTCCTCTACACCCTAACCCAGCACCAGCTTGCCCATACCCTGTTTCCCTTGGGTGTCCTAACCAAGCAAGAGGCCAGGGAAATCGCCCAGGACCAGGGCTTCTTAAACGCCCAGAAACGGGACAGCCAGGACATCTGCTTTATCCCCGACGGGGATTATCCCGCCTTTTTACAGCGCTACACCGGAAAAACCTACCCGGAAGGCGCTTTCCTGGACAGCAGTGGCAACCCGATAGGCACCCACAAGGGAGCTGTTAGCTACACCCTGGGTCAGCGCAAGGGTTTGGGGCTTGCCATGGGGCAGCCGGTATACGTGTGTGGCAAAGACATGCAGTTAAACACCGTTACCGTAGGCCCGGAAAGCGCCCTGTTTCACAACGCCCTGCTCGCCGCAGAGCTGAACTGGATTGCCTTTGATGCGCCGGACGCCCCCATGCGGGTACTGGCCAAAACCCGTTCCCGGCAAAAAGAGCAGCCCGCCTGGGTATACCCCCAGGAGGACGGCGGGGTGAAGGTGGTGTTTGACACCCCCAAAAGAGCCATTACCCCCGGGCAGTCCGTTGTGCTGTACGACGGCAGCACCGTGATAGGCGGCGGCACCATTGTGCAAGCATTTGACAGTTGAAAACCGATTCTGAATTTGTTATAATTCGGGTATCATAATAAAACTAATTAAGGAGGCAATACTATGGCAAACAAATACGCAGGCACCCAGACCGAAAAGAACCTGTGGGAGGCCTTTGCCGGGGAATCCCAGGCAAGAAACAAGTATACCTACTTCGCATCCAAGGCAAAAAAAGAGGGTTTTGAGCAGATTTCTGCCCTGTTTTTGAAAACTGCCGACAACGAAAGAGAGCACGCCAAGCTGTGGTTCAAGGAATTGCAGGGCATCGGCGACACAGCCGAAAACCTGGCCGAGGCTGCCGCCGGTGAGAATTACGAATGGACCGATATGTATGACGGCTTTGCCAAAACCGCCGAGGAAGAGGGCTTCCCGGAGCTGGCTGCCAAGTTCCGCATGGTTGCCGCCATTGAAAAGCACCACGAGGAGCGTTACCGCGCCCTGCTGAAGAACGTGGAAACCGCACAGGTATTCGCCAAGAGTGAGGTCAAGGTGTGGGAGTGCCGCAACTGCGGCCATCTGGTCATTGGCACCGAAGCCCCCGATGTCTGCCCCACCTGCGCACACCCCCAGGCCTACTTTGAGGTCCACGCAGAGAACTATTGATTGCAGCAAGGGATGCTGCCCTTCGTTAGGCGCACTCTGTTTCTGAATGTCATAGAAAAAGAAGCGCCCCCAGTCTACCGGCTGGGGGGCGCTTTTCTGTTTTATTCTTTTCCTCCTGATAATCTGACGTTTCCGCTACCCAGCCCAGCTGCTGGTGTATAAAATTATTTTATTTATTGCGTAAAAAGTTCTATAAATGTGGAATTTTATGTGATATAATGAGATTATTAAGACTATGCAAAGGAGCGGATCGATTATGTCCCGTTACATTCCCATGCCTTCGTACCCGGACCGGATGCCCGTGGATATTTCCTTTGTCTTTGAGGACGAAAAGCCTGCCGGCAAACACGGCTTCCTGAAAGTCGACGGGGAGGATATGCGCTTTGAGGACGGTACTTTGGCGAAATTCTGGGGCGTGAATATCAATGCCGGCGCCTGCTTCCCCAGCCATGAGTATGCAGAAAAGTTTGCCCGGCGGATCACCCAGGCCGGCTGCAATATTGTCCGGCTGCACCAGATGGACGCCGAGTGGGCAACGCCCAACATCTTTGCCTTTACCCGCGGCAAACTGCTGGATAACACCCGGCATCTGGATGCGCGGAGCATGGAGGCGCTGGACTATCTGCTTTTCTGCCTCAAGCGGGAGGGCGTGTATTGTTATCCGGACCTGAACACCTACCGCAAGTTCAAAAAGGGCGACGGTGTGGTGGATACAGACACCCTGGTGGACAGTGGCAAACCCTGGTCCATCATCGACCGGCGAATGATCGAGCTGCAGAAGGAATTTGCCACCCAGTTCTGGACCCATGTGAACCCCTACACCGGCCTTGCTTACTGCGACGATCCCATGTTTGTCATGTGCGACATCATCAACGAAGTGGACCTGTTTACCGACAGCTTCAGCGCCAAGTATAATTTCAAGAAGTCGCCCTACCACGAAAACAACTACCGCCAGCTTTTGAAGGCCTGGCTGGAGGAGCATGGCGTGGAGTATGACTGGGAGCATCAACCCATCTTCAACGATCACGAGGAAACCATGCCCTTCAAGGTGGAGATCACCAAGAAATTCTACCGGGAGATGTATGACCATCTTCGCTCCATCGGCGTAAAAGTCCCCATCACCGGCACCAACTGGAGCCGGGAATATGCCGGCAACTCCATGACCATGGAGGAAATGGATTACACCGACAGCCATAAGTACATTTACGATTACCGCTGGGGCAACACCGAGCGGCTTTGCAAGAACCAGGCCATCACCGAGATGAAGGGCGTATGGTTCAGAGTGCCGTACCTGTGTCTGCCCAATAAGCCGTTTTTCCTCTCTGAATGGGATGTTCCGTGGCCCAATTCCTACCGGGCGGAAGGACCGTTGTACTACGCCGCCATCGGCGGCCTGCAGAACTGGACCGGATTTACCATCCACACCTATTCCTACGGCACAAATCTGGACAGCAACAGCGTCCTGGGCCGGGAAATGAGTACGCCGCTGGCCGGTGTGCCCTACCGGGAGGGCATTTTCTGCTGCTGGAACGATCCTGCCAAATTCGGTCTGTTCTACCATGCGGCGCTGATGATGCGAAGAGGCGATGTGGCCCCGGCCAACAAGAAGATTGCCGTGAAGCTTTCCGGCTCAAAAGTGCTGCCCTACACTGCCTATGACGGCATTATGGAGCAGCATAAGGTTGGCACGGTCTTTTCGGACGATGTCCCCCAGGGCTATGAGCGCGTTGTGGATGTCAAGGACGAATTCCCCCATCCCGAACCAAAGATGATCCGTTCCGACAATGGCCAGCTGTGGCGGGATCTGAAGCGAAAGATTGGTGTCATTGATACAGAGCGGACCAAGGCGGTCTACGGTTCCATCGGCATGGGTGCCAACCGGGCCTCTACCACACGGGATAAGGATACGACCATTGCGCTCAACGGCCTGACCGTGGCTGCCACCACAGACTTTGGCGTCATCGCGCTGTCGTCTCTGACCGACGACGCTCTGGAGCATTCCAACAACATTTTGCTGTCTGCCATCGGACGCGCCAGAAACACCGACATGATGTTCGACGGAGAGAAAATGGTCGACATCGGCAAAGCCCCGGTGCTGGCGGAGGTAATCCAGGCAGAAATTTCCCTGAAAACCGACCGCCCCAACATGAAGGTATGGGGTGTCAATGCCGAAGGGTATCTTTGCGGCTTTATGATGACCGAATATAAAGACGGTTACCTGAAATTCCGCATCGGCGACGAGCAGAATCCCGCCTGCTACTATCTGATCTTTGAGGACTGATAAAACGAACCCCATCCGAATGGATGGGGTTCGTTTTATGGACGATATAGGACTCGATTTGCATTTTTGCCCATCGGGCAAAAATTATTGTGTTGCCGCCGTCCAGCCGGCGGAAAGGAACAGTCCACCGGACTGTTGCATTTAGGTGGGTTCGAGACCTATCTCCAATACCATACCAAAAGAAAAGACCACCCAGAGGGAGGTCTTTTCTTTTGTGTAATAACCCTAATTTTGAAATGCTGCGACCCCCGGGGGTCGTTTTTCCGGTTAAGGGGGGTCGTTTTTTGACCCAGAAGGGGTCGGAATTTTCACAGAGGGGTCGCGGTTGTTCGTCCATTACGGCCAACACATATACCAAAGCACCCTGTGTTGTATTTCGAATTTAAAAAAACCTATAACCTACATTAAAACCTATAACATAACAAAACCATATAAAAGCAATAAAAAGAGCGATACCACCTAGAATTTTATAGGTCAAAAATGCATTAGTGCTATCACCTATACTAAGTAGGAAAAAGCCAATTCCTCCAATTGTAAAGGGAATTATATAATCTAGCAATTTATTACCCCCTCTATGAGCGTTTAGCTTCCGTCAATTACAGCAAATACCAAGGAATCATCCACAAAATGAATGCTATGACACCAATAGCAACAAGCACACCAAGAACAATACCCGTCTTGTTATTTGCTTGACCAGTGGTTTCATTGATGGACAAAATCTCTGCAGATACTTTCGCTCCAGAGTTGATCAGCTTATTTCGGCAGTTTGTGTTCATATTTGTTGCAGCAGTTGAAATTGAAATACCGATGCTGGGAGCTGTGAACATCGTATTGTTGGCATTAAGCTTAAACATGGAAACCAATTCGGTAAGTAGACTAACAGCGTAATCTAGCTTTTCTTTTTCTTGCACAGGATCTTGCAAAGCTTTTACCGAATCTACATAACGATAAAACGCATTAGTAAAGCCAATTGCAGCATTAGACATTTCGCCCAGTTTAATACCATAGCAATTACAGCATGCGCGGAAAAACGGCGCATCAATGTTTGCGGGGTCATTGATAACAACCATATCAAAATGCTTTGCGGCTTCTGTATGTTGTCCGTTTTTCATTTCTTCAATCGCTGTTTTCATCAAATTTTCAATATTAATTTCCACGGCAATTCCTCTTTCTAAATATATTAACCGTTATTGGTGAATATGATTATATATCATATTCGGTTAATATGTCAAGTAGAAAGGGGTTGATTTTTTTGATTTCCTATCAAAAACTTTGGGATACAATGAAACGCAAAGGTGTTACCCAATATGCGTTAATTAAGACATATCATATCAGCCCCGGGCAAATCACAAGGTTGAAGCGAAATGAAAGCGTCAGTACCCACACCATCGAAAATTTTTGCAGAATTCTTAATTGTGATGTCGGCGATATAATGCAATATATACCAGACGGAAAATAAATGCCCAGCCGTATTAATCCGGCTGGGCATTGGTGTTTATTTAGCTTTTCCCTTTGTGGTGTTAATGGAGGCGATGAGCATCCGGCGGATCGAACCGCAGTCGTTTTGGAGGGGTTTGTACTGTTCATCCGGGATATAGCCGGTGCGGTTCAGTAGCTCCAGCCAGTATTCAGACTCGTAGCACTCTTTTAACGCAATCTGCATTTTTGCGACAAAGTCTGCCGTTCCGTGGGCATACTTGGATTCGTGAATATTGGCACCAATGGATGTACCGGAACGCAGAAGCTGATTTGTTAAGACAGATTCTCTCTTCGTTTCTTTGACATGCTTGCAAAGATTGACGATATTGACCGCAAAGTCTTTTGCTTTCTCCAGCATAATACTATCTGCCATTAAGACCAACTCCTTTGCAATAAGCATATCATAAACTTGAAAGATTGTCATTAGCTAAATTACTTCGTAGCGAAATTGCTCGCTACGCTCGCCGCTAAATTATTGCTTCGCAATAGCTAAATTAAATTCGGCTATATAGCTGGGCGAAGCCCAATTTAGCTCCGTCAGGAATTTAGCTGCCGGCAGGCAATTTAGCTCGGTGCAAGCCGAATTTAGCTGAAAACACCGTAATTGTGGTATCACAATTACGTTGTTTTCATGGTGGACGATATAGGACTCGAACCTATGACCTTCCGCACGTCAAGCGGATGCTCTAGCCAGCTGAGCTAATCGTCCAAGCGCATGTTGCATTATACAGCCCACATCTGCGTTTGTCAAGCTTTTTTTCAAAATTATTCCCCTTGCTACAGCATTGACTTCTCAGGCGCTTCGTGGTACATTTATCAAATGGATAAAGAAAAGAGGAAGTGCTTATATCATGTGGTCTATATTTCTGGCATCCCTGTCGCCGATGATGGTCGTGCTGGTTTGCATATCGATTGGCTATGTGCTTCATAAAGTCCGGATCTTGCCGGAAAATGCCGCAGCCGTCCTCTCCAAATTGGAGATCAATGTCTTTCTGCCGGCCTTTATCATAAACATCTTCGTAAACCACTGCACCGTGGAATCTCTCACCGGCCAGTACAAAATGGTGCTATACGGCGTGATCTCCGTTGTCCTGGGCCTGATTATCGGCATTCCCTTAAGCCTCGCCTTTTCTAAGGATAAAAACACCTATGCCGTTTACCGCTATTCCCTTGTTACCGCCAATTTCGGCTTTCTGGGGAACTCCGTTGTGCCTATGATCTTGGGCTCCGAGGCCACGTATACCTATATTTTGTTTACAATCCCCTGGAACATCATGCTTTATGCCTGGGCCTTCAACACCCTGATCCCCCAGGGACAGGAAAAGCAAAAAAATGTACTGCAGCGGCTGTGCAACCCCGGGTGTATTTCCCTGGCCATTGGTATGGCGCTGGGACTTTTGGGCGTAGGAAAGGTACTCCCCGGCTTTGTGCGGACCACTCTTGATAATCTTTCCGGCTGTATGGGACCCATTGCTATGATTCTCACCGGCTTTGTCATCGGCAGCTACCGCCTGCCGGAGCTTTTAAAGAACAAAAAGGTCTACATCGTAACCTTTCTACGGCTTCTTGTGTTGCCGGCAGTTATTATGGGAATCATGTGGCTGTTGGGGGCAGATAAAAACATTCTGGCCATGAGCATGTTCGCCACAGGCTCTGCCCTGGGACTGAACAGCGTGGTCGTCCCCGCAGCCTACGGCGGGGACTCCCGTACCGGCGCAAGCATGGCTATGATTTCCCACGTAGGCGCAGTGTTAACCATTCCCCTTCTGTACGCGGCGTTGCAGCTGATTGTTGGATAAGGAGCGGATTATGAAAGCTTGGCAGCATTTTAAGACCATAACATGGCACCGATGGCTGGTGCGGCAGGGCTGCTTCCGAGTGGGGCTGTACTGGCAGGGACTGGTGCACGATTTGAGTAAGTATTCCATAACGGAGTTTTTTGCCGGCGCCAGGTACTATCAGGGCGTCCGCAGTCCCAACACCGCAGAGCGTGAGGACAAGGGCTACTCCGAGGCGTGGATGCACCACAAGGGCAGAAACCGCCATCACTACGAATACTGGACAGATATGGACCGGGAGAAGCGGGTATATATGCCGGTGCCCATGCCCCGAAAATACCTGGTGGAGCAGATTATGGACCGGCGAGCCGCCTGCATTGTATACCAAGGTGCGCGCTATCACCCCGGCTCGGAGCTGGAATACTTTATGAAAAGCCGGGAACGGACACTGATGCACCCCGATAACAGCCGTGAGGTTGCATTTATTCTCACCATGCTTCAGGAAAAAGGCGAGGGCAGAACCTTCCGTTACCTAAAAAACCACGTATTAAAAGGCAAACCGTTTCCCTGGGAAGAATAAAATCGCAACTGCCGGGCAAGCTATTGCTGCCCGGCAGAAAAATTTTTCGGGAATGGAAAAAACTTCTTGACTTTTTGGTAGTAACGCGTATAATAATATCCGTGCTTAAGCGGAGTCAACCCATACAGAGGATTAGTGTAACGGTAGCACACCGGACTCTGACTCCGTTCGCGGGGGTTCGAATCCCTCATCCTCTGCCATAAAAACCAGATACCCACCCGGGTATCTGGTTTTTATCTTACTGATGTGAAAGATTCGAACCCATCTAAATGCAACAGTCCGGTGGACTGTTGCTTGAGACTAGCTGGACAGCGGCAAGCACAATAATTTTTGCATAGGGAAAATGCAAATTGAATCCCTCATCCTCTGTCCAAAACCCCCGACCACATTTGAAGTCGGAGGCCAAGCGGT
>JAZOQT010000030.1:0-10202 GCA_045656245.1 Faecousia sp. | reverse complement strand
GGAACGGCGCCGGGACAGCCGGTGAGTCGGTGCAGGAATATGAGCTGACACAGGCAGGCAATGAAATGGAGCCGGAAGCGTCGATGGATACGCTGCAGCCTCCCGACGAAATGAATCCCATTGGATTTGCCCGGTAATCTGTAAGAATAATGCCCCTCTCCGGTTTAATCCGGGGAGGGGTGTTTTTATATCTTTTCAGATAAACTCTTTATAAATTCCTTGTTTGTAGGAAGATCAATGCCGCCAAATTCGTTTTGTGGAAAATATCGGGACCAGATGCGTACATCTTTGCGCTCCCAGGCATCATAAATTGCAAATCGGATAACACGCTCTACGCAACGGGCATCATTTAATCTGCACAGTTCTGCTACTTTGGAATATAGTTCTTTTTGCAATAGTTGGCTTGGATCTTCCTTAAAAAGAGGAATAGCAGCTAGCAGGCACTTGTATCCACTGTATGTACTGTTTAAACGCATCCCTTTTAGGTGGCGTTCTGTTTTTGTAACTGGAGTGTATTGTGCGTTGTACATATCTGTTAGGCGATGTGTGATCTGATCGACTGAATATGGCTTACGCATTATATAGCCAACACCAAGATCTGATACTGTTTGTTCAATATAGTCGCTTATATAGTTGGTTAAAACCAACACTACCGGGGGTAGGGCAGGGAAGCTTTCTTCAAGAACAGATAAGCCGTCTTTCTGTGGTAAGTTTAGATCAATAACCATTGCATCTGGTTCTACATATTTGAGAGTATCTAGTGTTGAGTAACCGTCCATGCAAATAGAGAGATTCCATTGATCTTTCAACTTGTACTCCAGCCCTTTGACCAGTTCTTCTGATTGCTCTGCAATCAATAGTTTTCGCATGTGATAGCACCTCTGTCTGTTTATGGTTTGATTTTAACATTGATGGTCAAATTTGTCAGCAAAACCAAAACGACATCTTTCGACGCATACTTATCCCCTTCTTTCGGGTTGATTCAGCATGACAACAGAGGGCACAAAAGGAAAGAGGATGTGAGTCATCTCACATCCTCAATCTCGATTACAAATCCAAAACAGCCCTTGATAAGAAACAAGGGGTTCGAATTTGCACTGTTTGGTACACCGGAAGGGACTCGAACCCCCAACCCTCGGAACCGGAATCCGATGCTCTATCCATTGAGCCACCGGTGCATCTGCTTCACAGCCCAGTTATTATAGCAAGCTTTTCCTTGTTTGTAAAGAGGAAAAATGGAGAAAAATCCATGAAAAAGCCGCTGTATTTCACAGCGGCTTTTGTGCGTTTATTCATCGGCAGGCTGGGAGGAGGCGTCCTCTGCGGGAGCTTCTTCCTTTTTCCTGCTTGCGTTGACGAAGGACATCAGCTCGTCGCCGGTGATGGTTTCCTTGCTCAACAGGTATTCCGAAATTTCGTCCAGCAGACTGCGGTTTTCCGTCAGCAGGGCAGTGGCATCGGCGAAGGCCTTATCCAGCAGGGCTTTGACCTCTCCGTCCACCAGAGCGGCGGTATCCTGGGAGCAGTCCATATATGCCTGACCGTCCAGATACTCATGCTGAACGGAGGCGGGTGCCATCAGCCCCAGCTTTTCGCTCATACCGTACTGGGCAACCATATTCCGCGCCAGGGCGGTGGCCCGCTGAATGTCGTTGGTAGCGCCGGTGGTCTGCACATGGAACACCACGGTTTCCGCGGCCCGGCCGCCCACCAGAGTTTTCAGCTCCGTCATCAGCTCCTGGGCGGTGTGGAGGAATTTTTCCTCCTCGGGCATTTGCATGGTATAGCCCAAAGCGCCGGAGGTATGGGGAACAATGGTGATTTTGGAAACGGGCTGGGAATGCTTTTCCAGCGCGGCGACCAGTGCGTGGCCGACCTCGTGATAGGCAACCAGCCGCTTTTCCGAATCGGTAAGCACGGTGTTTTTCTTCTCTGTGCCGGCGATGACGGTTTCAAAGGATATCAGCAAATCCTCCTGGTTTACCGCTTTTCTGCCCTGGCGCACAGCCCGCAGGGCGGCCTCGTTTACCAGGTTTGCCAGGTCTGCGCCCACGGCACCGGCGGTGGCTTGGGCGATTTTCTGCAAATCCACGTCCTCACTGAGGCGGATTTTACGGGAATGAACCTTCAGAGTGTCCAGACGGCCCTGGAGATTGGGCTTATCCACAATAATCCGTCGGTCAAAGCGGCCGGCGCGGAGGAGAGCTTTGTCCAGAATTTCCGGACGGTTGGTGGCGGCGAGAATCACCACGCCTTTGGTGGAGTCGAAGCCGTCAATCTCTCCCAGAAGCTGGTTGAGGGTTTGGTCGTTGGTGCCGAAGCGGCTGTCCCGGGTGCGGCCTACGGCGTCGATTTCGTCGATGAAGATAATGGAGGGCGCAACCTTGGTGGCCTGCTGGAAGAGACTTCTGACACGGCTTGCGCCTACACCTACAAACATCTCCTCAAAATCCGAGCCGGAAATGGAGAAGAAGGGGACGTTGGCCACACCGGCGACGGCCTTGGCAAGCAATGTCTTACCGGTACCGGGAGAGCCCACCAGCAAAGCGCCCTTGGGCATTTTTGCGCCGATGTCGGTGTACTTTTTGGGGTTGTGGAGAAAATCAATGATTTCCTGCAGGGATTCTTTGGCCTCGTCCTGTCCGGCAACGTCCTGGAAGGTTACGCCGGTCTGCTTTTCCATGTAGACCTTGGCGTTGCTCTGTCCCATGCCGCCGATACCGCCGCTCATGCGCTTTGTAAGCATGCTCATGACGCCGAAAATCAAGCCGAACATGACCACGTAGTAAAGAATCATCATAATGGTGGAGTTGTCCTCCACGATGACCTGATTAACCTGGATGCCGTCGGCATCCAGCTGGGCGGCCAGGTCCAGAATGTTGCCGTTGGGCAGACCGGTGAAGCAGGCTTTCTGCTGGCCGGCAGGCTTTGCCGCTTCCTCCTTGGTCAGGTAAATTATCCGGTCATATTGTAGCTCCACCTCCACAAGCTGACCGCTTTTCCAGGCGTCTTGAAAGTCAGTAAAGGTGGTTTGGGTATACTGGCTGTTGGAAATGGCGTTGTAAACCGTGGAGATAATCAAAATGATGACCACGGAGATAATCAGGGCAACCCAAATATTTCCCTTTGGCCGTTTGTTTCCGGATTTGTTGTCCTTTCCGGAACGGTTGTTGTTTTCCATAGTATAAGCCTCCTTGGGGCGGAAAATCCACATTTTTGCTCATTATAACATAGTTTTATAATTACCGCAATGAATGATTCTTAAAAGCGGCGTGAATTTTCTGTTAATTTCTTCCGAAAAAAACCAGCCCGGTTGCCCGGGCTGGAGAAATCAGTTTTCTTCAAAGAAATGCTTCGTGTAGTAGGCGGAGTCTTTGGCCAACTCTTCCAGAAAGGCTTGGCCGTTGGGCATTTCCGCCAGGGTGGGCAGGTCGGAGAACAGATTGGTGCCAAGGCCCAACCGGTTTCCGTCCACTGTGCAGCCCAGGGCGGCCAGGGTGGTGGGGAACATATCCAGCGAGGTGGCGACGCGATTTTTGGTGGACACCGGGGTGGCAGCGGCATTCAGAAAACAGTTATACACACGCCGGGGGCAGTCTTCGTCTATATTGCGGGAGAAGTAACCGCCGTCCATGGAGAAATGGTCTCCGGCGATGATGACGGTGGTGTTTTCGTAGAAGGGCTGCTGCTGCAGCCACCGGACGAAGGCGTACACCTGCTTGCTGGAGCAGGAAATGGCATTTTCGTAGCTTTCCTCGTGGTCGTCTCCGCAAAGCTGGCAGATGTAACCCCCTATGTGGTGGGTATCCACTGTAAGCATGGTAAAGGCAAAGGGCTGACCCTTGGCGGCGATTTCCGGAAGCTCCTGCTTGGCGTATTCAAACAGATGCATATCTTCCATGCCCCACCATACGTAGTAGTCCTCGGGGACGATGCCGTCTGCCCGGGCGGTATACAAATCGTAGATTTTGTCCGCGCCGTGGCTGCGGTAGTAGGCATCTCTGCCGCCGAAGCGGGAGTCCGATCCCACCATCAGCGTCTGGTAATAGCCGTTTTCCCTCAGAATGTCCGTCAGGGAGGTAAGACCGGGAAGGAAAATACCGTCGCCGCCGTAGCTGTTGCCGTCGGCAACATTGGCAGGCACCTTCAGGGGAACACCGGAGGTTTGGGCCACCATAGCGCCGATGGTCCATGCGGAGCCATAGGTCTGCTGAAAGCCGCCAACGGTGTCATTGTGGGAGAAGTTGGTGTTTTCCTGGGCCAGCTGGGTAAGCTCGGGAATGAGATTTTGTTCCAAGCCGCCGTTCATGTCCTTGCCCAAATAGGTGGTCTCCATGGATTCCAGATAGATGTAGACGAGATTTCGCTTCTCCTCCGGGAAGGTGATGTCCACGATCTCGGGGCTGCGGTATTCCGTCTCAAACAGCGCGCTTTTCTGCAGATTGGCAATGACATAGTCTACCAGTTCCGACTCGATGGCGGCGTGGCCGATCAAGCCCAGGCTGATTGCCGCGGCAACACAGCTGCGCACCCAATGCCTGCTGATTATAAACCGCTTTCGCGGGAGAAAAAGAAGCAAAGCAGTGGCGGCGGCGCAGAAGGGGGCGGGCAATGCGCCTTTTAGCAGATAATCGGCAATCAGTCCGGACTGCACACCGTCCAAATTGGCAGAGAGGGTGTAAAGAATGGAATCGAAGCCCAGTCTGCCGTAGGTGTTGACATACCAAAGGGCGGAGAAAAAGCACAGAAAAGCCACCAGCAGGAGCAGGGTTATAAAGAAAATGCCGATGCCCCGTTTAACCTTTGCCGGAGTGTAAGATGTTGCGGTCATGATATCGTTCCTTTTTGAGAATTTTTCTCCATTATACCACGGCAAGCCCAGATTGCAACAGAAGAAAATTGATATATTTACCGCACATTGGAAAAAAGCTGTTGTCGGAACGAAAGTTTTCTGTTATAATTATTGTATTATGAAAAGGTGCGGCCTTTCGCCGCCGATTTGGAGTGGAATGTTATGAATGATAAGCACCGCAGAAATCCCCAAACCCCTCCTGCCCAGGAAACAGAGGGGCAGCTGGAGGGACGCAATGCCCTGACAGAAGCGCTGCGCAGCGGCCGCACCATTGACAAGGTGTTCATTGCCTCGGGAGAAACGGACAAAGGCTTGCAGCGTCTTGCGGCCCAGGCCAAGGAGGCTGGCGCGGTGGTGGTGCCGGTGGACCGCAGAAGGCTGGACACCATGTCCTTCACCCACGCCCACCAGGGTGTAATTGCTTTGGTGGCGGCCCACGAGTATGCCACGGTTGACGACATTTTGGAGGTGGCCCGGGAAAGAGGGGAAAAGCCTCTGCTTGTGATTTGCGATGAGCTTACTGACCCCCATAATTTGGGCGCAATTTTGCGCTCAGCCGAGTGCGCCGGCGCCCATGGGGTTATCATTCCCAAGCGCCGCAGCGTAGGGCTGACGGCCACGGTTGCCAAGGCCTCTGCCGGCGCGGTGGAGTATATGAAGGTTGCCCGGGTATCCAACATCAATCATGCCATTGCAGGATTAAAGGAAAAGGGTGTATGGGTATTCGGCACAGCGGCGGAGGGCTCGATTCCCATGTATCAGGCGGATTTAACCGGACCTGCAGCCATTGTCATCGGAAACGAGGGCAGCGGCATGAGCCCCCTTGTGCGGAAAAACTGTGATGTAACGGTGCATATCCCTATGAAGGGCAGTATATCCTCGCTGAATGCCTCTGCGGCGGCAACGGTTTTGCTGTATGAGGCGGTGCGTCAGCGTTTGGGTTAAGGAGGCAGTGTATGGACGAACAGGAAAAGAACCAACCGGAATTCAGCCTGGAAGACATTTTGAAGGAATTCGGCAGTTTCTCTGACGATAAGAAGGAAAAGCCCGAAGCGCCCGAAAAGCCGGAAGAGGACGTCCGCCTGTGGGACGGCGGCGCTGTGGATGCCTCTGCCCAGCCTCCTGCCCAGGATACTGTGCGGCTGGACGACATTACCAAAGCGGTAAAGCAAATGGAGGCGGGAGCCCCCGAGGATACAATCCGAATGGCTCCATTGGCGGAGGAAAAGACGGAAACGCCTCTGGAAGAGGCTTCTTCCAACGATGCAACCCAGCGCTTCACCCCTGTTGCCGGTGAGGATACCCAGGAGGAGGCACCCTTTGTCATGCCGGTAAAGGAAGAAAAAGTGGAACCCTACTCCCAGGAGTGGGAGCCTGAATACGAACAGCCCATTGGGGAGTACATTCCTCCGGAGCCCATTGTATTTCGCCCCAAAAACCGCCTGCGGGAGCTGAAGATGAAGCTGGTGGAAGGACCGGAAAAACGCTACTACGAATTGGTGGAAAAGGGTCTGGGAAAGCTCCAGGCTGCGCTGTTCCTTACGCTGATTGTGGCGGTTTTGGCCATTGGCTCTACGGCGATGTATGCCGTGGGTATGATCGGTGTCAACCGTATCCGCTTTTTGGTATTCAGCCAGTGCTTCTTGCTGCTGCTTTCTGCCTTGATGGGAAGCTATCAGCTGATTGACGGCTTTATGAGCCTGGTACGCAAGCGCTTTTCTTTGAATACCCTGCTGCTGTTCAGCTTTCTTGCCTGCTGCGCCGACGGCGTGGTTTGTCTGCGGTATCTGCGTGTGCCCTGCTGCGGCGCATTCAGCCTGACCATGCTGATGTCATTGTGGGCAGAATACCATAAGCGCAGTACGGAAATGGCCCAGATGGACACCATGCGCAAGGCTACCCGTCTGGACAGCCTGGTAAGCTGCGAGGACTGCTATGAAGGACAGGCGGCGTTCCTGCGGGGCGAGGGACAGGTGGAGGACTTTATGGACCACTACCGCACCCGTTCCCGAAGCGAAAAGACCATTTATACGTACGCGCTGATTGCGCTTTTTGTCAGCTTTGGCATCGGCGTTACCGCAGGCATACTCCACGGAGGTGTTCTGGGCGTACAAAGCTTCAGCGCGGCGCTGCTGGTGGCAGTACCCGCAACGACCTATATTACCTTGAGCCGCCCTATGGCGTTGCTGGAACGGCGACTGCATAAGCTGGGCACTGTGCTTTGCGGTTGGAGAGGTGTACGGGGCTTGAGCAGACCAGCGGCATTCCCTGTGTCGGATACGGATTTGTTCCCTGCCGGCGCGGCAAAGCTCAATGGCGTGAAATTTTACGGCAGCCGCCAGCCCGACGAGGTTGTGGCTTATGCCACGGCGCTCATTGCTGCTGACGGCGGTGGAATGGCGCCGCTGTTTACCCAGCTGCTGGAAAGCCGCAACGGCTATCATTATGAGGCAGATAATCTCCACAGCTACGACGGCGGCATCGGTGGCGAGGTCAACGGCGAGGCGGTGCTGGCAGGCACTTTGTCTTTCATCCAGAGCATGGGCGTGGAAATGCCCGAGGGCGCCCGGGTGAATCAGGCGGTGTATGTGGCCATTGACGGATTCTTAAGCGGCGTGTTTGCAGTGAGCTACGCCAAGGTAAAGTCTGCCGCCACGGGGCTGACTACCCTGTGCGCCTATCGGGGGTTGACCCCGGTGCTGACAGCAGGGGATTTCATGCTTACCGAGGGCTTCCTGCGAAGCAAGTTCGGCGTTAACACAAAAAGGATTGCCTTCCCCGACCGTAGGACACGGGCACAGTTGGAAACCATGGCACCTCCCCAGGACGGAGAGGTTCTGGCCATGACCACCCAGGAGGGTTTGGCATCTTTGGCCTTTGCGGCAACCGGCGCCCGGGCGGTGCGCAGCGCCAGCATTACCGGCGTTGTGATTCACATGATGGGCGGCATTTTGGGGTTGCTTATTGTGCTGGCACTGACGGTTGTGGGCGCGGAGCACTTGCTCACCCCGGCCAATGTTCTGCTGTATCAGCTGATTTGGGCAGTACCCGGGATTCTGATTACCGAGTGGACCAGGGCTGTCTAATTGATACATGATAAAAACCGATGTGCTTTTGGCGCATCGGTTTTTTCTGCGGCGCTTGTGCGGGCGACGGCGGGCAGAGGCGGATTTTGTGTGTTTTGCACAGAAGAACACTTGTGTGTCTGCCGTTTTACACAATTTTGCAGTTTGACAGAATTGGGCATTGAAATTTCACCGACTTTCGTGTATAATGTCCGTATTGTGGTGCCCGCGCACCCGTAGCAGTGGAAGGAGTTCCTTCCCGAAAGGAGATTTGATGAAACATGTACACAGCCAATGCAATCCGTAACATCTGCTTGCTGGGCCATAGCGGCAGCGGCAAGACCGCCCTGGCAGAAAGCCTGCTTTACATGACCGGTGCCATTGACCGTATGGGCAAAAATGCCGACGGCAATACCGTTTGTGATTTTGACCCCGAGGAAATCCGCCGCAATATTTCCATTTCCACTGCGGTTGTGCCTCTGGTATATAACAACGCAAAAATTAACCTGCTGGATACCCCCGGCGCCTTTGACTTCTCCGGCGCTGTGGTGGAAGCCCTTCGGGCCGCGGATGCCGCCATTTTGGTGCTGTCCGCCAAGGACGGTATCACTGTAGGCTTTGAAAAGGCATGGAAATACTGCGAAGAGCGGAATATGCCCCGCTTTGTGTATATTTCCAAGGTAGACGAGGACAACTCCGATTATAATGCCACCTTTAACGCTCTGCGTGAAAAGTACGGCAATAAGATTGCCCCCGTGGTTGTTCCCATCTGGGATGACCGTAAGAAGGTTACCGGCATCATCGATGTGCTGAACAAGCGCGCCTACGAAATGCAGAACCTGAAGCGGGTGGAAATCGAAGTTCCCGAGAACAAGCTGTCCGTCATCGAGGAGTTCAACGACGCGCTGAAGGAATCCGTTGCGGAAACCAGCGAGGAATTTATGGATAAATTCTTCGGCGGCGAGGACTTTACTTATGCCGAAATGATCAAGGGTATGCACAAGGGTGTTATCGACAAGACTCTGTACCCCGTGCTTTGCGGCAGCGGCGTTACCTGCCTGGGCAGCCTGATGCTCATGGACCATATCATTGATTTGCTGCCCAACCCCGTGGAGGGCAACTATCACAAGGCAACCCTGGCCGATGGCACTACCGAGGAATTTGTGGTTTCTCCCGGCGGCGTTCCCTCTGCCTTTGTGTGGAAGACTGTATCCGGCCAGTACGGCAAGTACTCCTTTGTCAAGGTGCTCTCCGGCACCATCAATGCCGACACCACCCTGGTAAATGCCCGTACCGGCGAAACCGAGAAGCTGGGCAGACTCTACGCCATGTGCGGCAAGAAGGCCAGCGAGGTGAAGGAGCTGACCTGCGGCGATATCGGCGCCATCGGCAAGATGGACAAGGTAAAGACCGGTGATACCCTTTGCGACCCCAGAAAGGTGGTTTCCTTGAAGGGGCTGCCCTATGCCGCGCCTTGCTACTCCCAGGCCATTGCTCCCAAGACCAAGGGCCAGGAGGATAAGGTGGGCGCAGGTCTGAACCGCCTCAATGAAGAAGATCCCTCCTTCACACTGGTAAACAACGCCGAAACCCATCAGCTGGTGCTGTCCGGCGCAGGCGACCAGCAGCTGGATGTGCTGGTTTCCAAGCTGAAATCCCGCTTTGGTGTGGATGCCGTGCTGATGCCGGCAAAGATTGCCTACCGGGAGAAGATTAAGAAAAAGGTAGAAGCCCACGGCCGCCATAAGAAGCAGACCGGCGGCAGCGGCCAGTTCGGCGATGTTTGGGTGCGATTTGAGCCCCAGGAGGAGCAGGACGAGCTGATTTTCGACGTAGAAGTGGTTGGCGGCGCCGTGCCCAAGAACTTCAACCCCGCAGTTGAAAAGGGTATCCAGGAAGCCGTTTTGAGAGGACCTCTGGCCGGCTATCCCATGGTGAACCTGAAGGCTGTGCTGTATGACGGATCTTACCACCCTGTAGACTCCAACGAAATGGCATTTAAGCTGGCGGCGATCCTTGCCTTTAAGGAAGCAATGCCCAATGCTATGCCCACCTTGCTGGAGCCCGTGGGCGCGCTGGCTGTCAGCGTTCCCGAGGACTATGTTGGCGACGTTATGGGCGATTTGAGCAAGCGCCGCGGCCGCCCTCTGGGTATGAATCCCGATTCTGACGGCAATACCGTCATCGAGGCAGAAGTGCCTATGGCGGAAATGGCAAGCTATGCCATTGACCTGCGGGCCATGACCCAGGCAAGAGGCTCCTTTACTCTGGAGTTTGTCCGGTAT
>JAZOQT010000029.1:0-4126 GCA_045656245.1 Faecousia sp. | reverse complement strand
GGGCCACGGCAAGCACTTCATCTCTTCCAAGAAGTTCATCGCAGCGGAAGGCGGCCCCGGCCGCATCGTCTGGATGCCTAAGATGCTGAAGGATCAGATGCGCGAGCGCCTGGATGCTACCATCCTGGAGTTGTACGGTATTGAGAACTTCACCGACATGATTGCTGACGAAACCGTCTGCACCGAGGACCCCGAGCAGCTGCTGGAGTTCCTGGGCAATGTTGGCCACCCTGTGCTGGGCATGGAACCCTTCGATATGTAATTGTCCCTTAAAAAGAACCCTCTTCGGAGGGTTCTTTTTTGCGCTCCATTACAATCTCGGGTTCCATTGCGGTGAACAATGCCTTTGGCATTGTTGGATTAGCCCCTGTTGCGGTACCCGGTGTTCGCCTTGCCGACAAGCGGCTGCGTTGCCCACCGACCGCTGCCCCTCGCTCAGGTCGCTTCTTCCGCCCCCCGCGGCGCTCCCATCGCTCCCCCTTCGATATGTAAGTGGCGAGTCGCCACGGACAGAACGTGCACGGTGCGGTAGTTTTCGTTACTGCCCAAACCCGCTCGGTATCGTTACTGCTTGCAGTAGCGAATCGGGTGAGCCCAATGGTGTAATGAATAGCACCCAACTGTCAGGCTCGAACTGACAGCGGGGTCATCCCCGCACCGCTCGGTATCGTTACTGCGGTTTATATCTAAATAAAAAGAGAGCGGAGAGATCCGCTCTCTTTTCTTGCAGAAAGAGGAAACTTTCCCTTGCATTCTGTGGAAAAAGAGGATATACTCATACATAGAGAATCGCAGAAAGTTGCGGTTTCAAGAAAGAAATATTGGAGGAGAAATAATGAATCTGATCTATGGCATCAAAGACAAGCCCAAGTTCGGCCAAATGCTGTTGTTTGCATTGCAGCAGGTGTTGGCGATCCTGGCAGCAACCATCGCAGTTCCCGCTATTGTCGGCAACGGAATGTCTGCTTCCGCAGCATTGTTCGGCGCCGGTGTTGGTACCATTGTTTACCAGCTGTTCACCAAGTTCAAGAGCCCTGTGTTCCTGGGATCCTCCTTTGCCTTCATCGGCTCCATGGTCGCAGCCTTTGCCGGCGCGGTTTCTGCTTCCGCCGGTTTTGCAGGCATCATTATCGGCGCTGCCCTGGCTGGCCTTGTGTATGTGGTCATCGCCGTTGTGGTCAAGCTGGTTGGCGTTAACTGGATCAACAAGCTGATGCCTCCCGTGGTTATCGGACCTACCGTGGCCCTGATTGGCCTTTCCCTGGCCGGCGCTGCCATTAAGGACGTGTTCTCTTACGGTCCTCAGGATGGAAACGGCTCTTTCATTATGACCGCACCCATCTGGGCATCTTTGGTTTGCGCTATGGTTACCCTGCTGGTGGTCGTGATTGCCTCCACCTACGGCAAGAAGATGATTAAGCTGATTCCCTTCATCATCGGCATTCTGGCCGGTTATGTTGTGGCTGTGATCTTCACCGTTTGCGGTATTCCGGTCATCGATTTCTCTCTGTTCCAGAATATGAACATCTTTGCCGTTCCCGAGTTTACCTTCCTGGAGGCTCTGAAGGGCGTCAAGGACATCAACGGTTCCTACATTGCTACGGTTGCCGTTGCTTATGTTCCGGTGGCTTTTGTTGTGTTTGCTGAGCACATTGCTGACCACAAGAACCTTTCCACCATCATCGGCACCGACCTGCTGGAAGAGCCCGGTCTGCACCGCACCCTGCTGGGCGACGGTGTTGGTTCCGTCGTAGGCGCCATCTTCGGCGGCTGCCCCAACACCACCTACGGTGAGTCTGTCGGCTGTGTTGCCATCACCCGCAACGCTTCCGTTGTTACCATTACCACCGCTGCCATTATGTGCCTGGTCATTTCCTTCTTCGGCCCCTTCGTGGCTTTCCTGGATTCTATTCCCGGTTGTGTCATGGGCGGCGTTTGCGTTACCCTGTATGGCTTCATCGCCTGCTCCGGCCTGAAGATGATTCAGAAGGTGGACCTGAACCAGAACAAGAACCTGTTCGTGGTTGCTTCCATTCTGATTCCCGGCATCGGCGGCATGGCCATGGCCATCGGCAAGGTTACTCTGACGGCTGTCGCCTGCGCCCTGATTTTGGGCATCATTGTCAATGCTGTTCTTTCCAAGGCAAAAGAGGAATAATTACATTTGTTCGGCAGGGCGCACTTCGGTGCGCCCTGTTTTTCTTTGTTGCGAAAACGCCGATGCTGTGATACAATAAAGAAAATTTCTATCAAAGGTGATGTAATGTTTGGAAAATATCTGATTGCGTTTCTCGTATCTATGGTACCGCTTATCGAGCTGCGTGGTGGTATTGTGTATGCCGTGGGCATGGACCTGCCGTATTTTCCCGCGCTGGTTACCTGCGTCATCGGCAATATGCTTCCTGTGCCCATTATCTATTTCTTTGCCCGCAAGGTGCTTGTGTGGGGCGCGGATAAAAAATATATCGGCAAATTCTTCCGCTTCTGCCTGGAAAAAGGTGAGAAGGGCGGTCAAAAGCTGACAAAGGCAGCCGGACGGGGCGGCCTTTTTGTGGCGCTGATGCTGTTTGTGGGGATTCCGCTGCCCGGCACCGGCGCGTGGACCGGAACACTGGCTGCCAGCTTTTTGAACATGGGCATCAAATCCACAGCTCTGGCGGTGTCGCTGGGGGTGGTCATTGCCGGCATTATCATGGGCGTGGCCAGTACCGGCGTGTTTAGCATTATCGGATTGTAAGGAGAAGGCGTATGTGTATTTTCTGTAAAATTGCAGCAGGAGAGATTCCCTCTACCAAGGTTTATGAGGACGAGACCGTTCTGGCGTTCCGGGATATCAATCCCATGGCTCCTACCCACATTCTGGTGATTCCCAAGGCGCACATTCCCTCTGTGGACGGTGTTACCGGGGAAAACAGCGCCGTGGTGGCCCACATTTTTGAAGTGATTCCCGCAATTGCCCGGGCCGAGGGTCTGGCAAACGGCTACCGGGTGGTTTCCAACTGCGGTCCGGACGCCGGGCAGACTGTGCCCCATTTGCACTTCCACATTCTGGGCGGCAAGGCGCTTACGTTGGAAATGGCTTGACAAATTCTGTCAGATTGCTATAATAACGATAGTTCGCAGAACAAATCAATCTTCGGGGAGCCGACTTCAGCCGGCTGAGATTGGGATAGCGTTCCCTAAACCCGTGAACCTGATACGGTCAGTACCGTCGTAGGGAAAGATGCATATATGGGACAGAAATTGTCGCATTGCACCTGGACGGGTTTGCAATGCGACAATTTTTATTCAGGAGGTTTGTTATGAAAAACAAAACCCACAACCGTATCCGCTCCCTGACGGAGGGGGCAATTCTCATCGCTGTGGCAGAGGTGTTGAGCTTCCTGCCGCTGTACAAATTCCCCTGGGGGGGAAGCATCGACCTTGCCATGCTGCCGGTTATCTTATACTGTGTCCGCTGGGGGTTTGCTCCGGGTATGCTGGCGGCTACCGCCCATGCCGTGCTGCAGGCCCTGTTTGAGGGGGGCATTGCCATTGGTTGGCAGAGCCTTGTGGGGGATTTCCTCGTAGCCTATATGGTTCTGGGTGTGGCGGGCGCATTCCGCGGCCGATTCTTCCCGGCTACAGCGGTTGCCTGCGCGCTGCGGTTCTTGGTGCACTATGTGGTGGGGGCCACCATCTGGGCAGAGTACATGCCAGAGACCTTCTTTGCCATGACCATGACCACTCCGTGGGTATATTCCGCGCTGTATAACGGGGCGTATATGCTGCCGGATATGGCGATGATTCTGGCCGTGGGACTGTTTCTTTCCAAAACACCTTTGGAAAAATATCTTACAGGAAAAGATTTGCAGGAGGCGGCATAGAATTTCCTGCACCTTTTTTTACCGCCGGAATACCATGGAATGAGCGGCAAACCGCTCAAAAAATTCATGGAGGTACGGATTATGTGTGGTAACAATGGAAACAACTGCTGGTGGATTATCATTCTGGTTCTGCTGTTTTGCTGCTGCGGCAACGGCGGTGGCAACTGGAGCGGCTGTGGCTGCGACCGCTGCTAATTGAGAAAAAGGGCACTCCCTGTGGGGAGTGCCCGCATTTTTTAGTTTGCCTGAGCGTCTGCCAT